>JBNJFN010000113.1:0-9190 GCA_051746885.1 Bacteroidota bacterium
ACAAGCGTCAGTGTCATGAGAATCCAAAAGTAAAGCCCGAGTAAAACATTTTTGATCATGTCGCTAAAATTAATTAAGATTGTGCCTCCAAAACTAAAAATTCCATGGATTTATTTAAAACATCAATCTTTCTGTAATACAACTTTTGATATGAAGTTTTGGTTACCAAGTTATAAAAGAATTGTTCAATTTCTACTATATCATTGCATGAATTTTGTTTTATGATCTCGGTTAAAAATCTGACAGTACAATTTGACAACAAGGCCCTGTTCCGGAATTTTTCCATGAGCGTAGGAAAAGGCGAAAAAGTAACTCTGGCCGGGGAATCGGGAGTTGGTAAAACCACCTTCCTTCATCTGCTACTGGGTTTTTTACCTGTTTACAAGGGAGAAATTTTAATTTTCGGCAAAAGCCTAAATCCGAAAAATATTGAGTATATCCGGTCCAATATAGCTTACATCCCCCAGGAATTGTATCTGCCGCTCAATGCCGTTGAAGAAATCATTTATACTCCTTTCCGGTTTAAAAAAAATAAAGATGCTGCACCCTCACGGAAAAAAATTACAGAAACGTTGAATGCCCTTAACCTGGAGGAAGATATACTGAAAAAAAATCTTGAAGAGATTTCAGGTGGGCAGAAACAACGCATCGTCATTGCCTCGGCTTTGTTACTGGAAAAACCACTGCTTATTCTCGACGAACCTACTTCAGCGCTGGATACCAATACCATCAATAAAGTTGTTACCCGTGTGTTGAGGCAGAACGATAAAACGGTATTATCGACATCCCACAATCAAACCTGGACAGATCATTCGGACAAAATCTTTAACCTCGATCACCATGGAGAAGACGCTTGATATAAATTACATCAATTTATTTATGGGCTATCTGCTGGTATTGATACCAGTGCTCATTTTTTATCATTACAAAACCGGGCTGATAAAGGACAGCCTGATAGCTGTGGTTCGCATGACCGTTCAGCTATTGGTTGTCGGGCTGTACCTGGAGGTTTTATTTGAATACAACAATGCGTGGATCAATTCACTTTGGTGGATCATCATGGTGACTATTGCTACTTTCACGATCATCCGGAGAGCCTATCTTAACCGGCGGTACTTTCTCATACCACTTGCTATTTCTCTTTTGGTGAGTCTGGCAATAGTCGATGCCTATTTTCTGGGGATCGTCATCGATCTCGACTACTTCTTCGATGCCCGCTATTTCATTCCCATCAGCGGGATCATCCTGGGAAATTGTCTCAAGACCAACATACTGGGCTTAAACACCTTTTATAAAACAATCCGTCAGGAAAAGGTTCGTTACCGTTACTATCTGGCGAACGGGGCAACACAAGGAGAAGCACTTGCTCCTTTCATGCGTGAGGCATTAAAGACAGCCTTCAACCCGTTAATTGCCACGATAACGGTTATCGGCCTGATCTCTCTGCCCGGACTGATGACTGGTCAGATACTGGGAGGCTCCAGCCCTGAAGTCGCCATAAAATATCAAATCATGTTAATGATCAGCTTGTTTGCCTCCACCCTTATCAGCGTGGTCCTTACAATAATCATTGCAAACCGTTTTGTATTCGATGAATATGGGAACATGAAGGAAAATGTGATGAAGAAAAACAAAAATAATTATAGAATATAAGGGTTAAAAATTCTATCTTTGCAGGGATCAAAAAACAAATACTATGCAGTCAGAACTGAGCGAACAAGAACAACAACGAAGAAAAGAACTGGAAGAGCTGCGAAAACTGAATATAGATCCATACCCTGCCGAAGGCTATGAAATTAACACTTCCTCCAAAGATATCCTGGAAAACTTCGACCAGGAAAAAAACAATTACCAGTCAGTCAGCATGGCCGGGAGAATCATGAACCGCAGGGTCATGGGCAATGCATCATTTGCTGAACTGCAGGACGAGAAAGGCAGGATACAAATATATGTTAAACGAGACACCATTTGCCCGGGAGAAGATAAAACTTTATACAACACGGTATTTAAAAAACTCCTGGATATTGGCGATATCATTGGTGTTAAAGGAAAGGTATTCAAAACAAAGGTCGGGGAAACCACGATTAACGTATCGGAATTCAAGGTACTGAGCAAATCCCTGAAACCTCTCCCCATTGTAAAGGAGAAAGACGGCCAGGTTTATGATGCTTTCACCGATCCCGAGCAAAGGTACCGTCAACGATACCTGGATCTGATCGTCAACCAGAATACCAAAGACAATTTTATCAAAAGAACCCAATTAATCAACTCCATGAGGTCATACCTGAATGTTCAGGGATACCTTGAAGTGGAGACCCCCATTTTACAGCCGATTTACGGAGGCGCAGCAGCCCGTCCGTTTAAAACCTATCATAATAAACTGGACCAAATCCTTTATCTTCGTATAGCCAACGAGCTTTATCTAAAAAGGCTTATTGTCGGAGGGTTTGATGGAGTTTATGAATTCGCCAAAGACTTCCGTAACGAAGGGATGGATCGACACCACAATCCCGAATTTACCCAAATGGAACTTTATGTAGCGTATAAAGACTACAACTGGATGATGGAAACCGTGGAAGAGATGATTGAAAAAATTACCTTCGATCTTCATGGTACCACCAGAATCCAGGTAGGTGACAACATGGTGGAATTCAAACGTCCCTGGACACGATATACTATGTTTGAGGCCATTGAAAAATATACCGGAATCGATATTTCAGAAATGAACGAAGAAGAGCTCTTCAAAACTGCCACCGAATTGGGGATTGAAGTAGACAAAAGCATGGGCAAAGGAAAGCTGATCGATGAAATATTCGGGGAAAAATGTGAGCCTCAACTGATACAGCCTACTTTTATCATGGATTACCCCATTGAAATGTCACCCCTGGCCAAAAAACACCGTTCCAAAGAGGGTCTGGTGGAGCGATTTGAAGCCATTGTGAATGGTAAAGAGATCGCCAACGCCTATTCCGAGCTGAATGATCCCATAGATCAGCGCCAACGCTTCGAAGAGCAATTAAAGCTCGGCCAGCGGGGCGACGAGGAAGCCATGATGATGGACGAAGACTTCCTGAATGCCATTGAATTTGGTATGCCTCCGACATCAGGTCTGGGCATCGGCATCGACCGGCTTACCATGATCATGACCAACGCCCCCTCCATACAGGATGTATTATTTTTCCCCCAAATGCGCCCCAAAAAGAAAATTCAGGATAACAACCAAGAAAAATAAGCTGCTATGAATCAATTAAGTATTAATTTAGACAACGCACTGGACTTCATCGATTCCCAAAAGCTTAAACAGTACGATAAACAAACAAGAGATATTATACAACATCTTGAAGAGACCAGCAATGACCCTTCAAGTTTTCTTGGCTGGTTGAACCTGCCCTCCGAGATAGAAGAAAGCAAAATCCGGGAAATTAACCAGGCAGCAAAGTCACTTTCTGACAACCTAGATACCGTAGTAGTTATAGGAATAGGAGGTTCTTACCTCGGGGCCAAAGCTGTTATCGATGCCCTTTCTCCATTCTTTCATTCCGGAGAAAAAAAGCCCGAGATCATCTTCGCGGGCCATAACATTGACGAAGACTACCATTATGAACTGAGAGAACTTCTGGAAGAACGCGAATATGGTATTGTAGTAATATCCAAGTCGGGAACTACCACTGAGCCCGGAATTGCCTTCAGGATACTCAAAAATCATCTGGAAAATAAAGTGGGTAAAGATGAGGCCGGCAGACGAATCATTGCCATTACAGATGCCCAAAAGGGTGCTTTACGAAAATTGGCCAATGAAGAAGGTTATCAAACTTTCGTGATTCCGGATAACATAGGGGGAAGATATTCCGTGCTCACTCCGGTTGGCCTGGTTCCCATAGCCATAGCAGGATACGACATCAGGGGATTGATAGAAGGCGCCGAAGAGATGAGGAAACGCACCCTTTCCAATGTTCCTTATGATGAAAATCCGGCTTCTCTGTATGCTGCCGTGAGAAACGAACTGTATCAAAACGGTAAAGCCATAGAGCTGCTTGGCATTTATAATGTAAAGCTTTTCTACTTCATGGAATGGTGGAAGCAGTTATACGGGGAAAGTGAAGGTAAAGATAACAAGGGAATCTTCCCGGCCATTGCACAGTTCACTACAGATTTGCATTCCATTGGGCAATATATTCAGGAAGGAAGAAGAATCCTGTTTGAAACCATCCTGTCCATCCACAACCCCAAACATCAGCTCACTGTTCCAAAGTCGGAGGACGATACCGACAACCTGAACTATTTAGCAGGTAAAAGGCTTCATGAAGTGAATACCATGGCCGAGTCGGGTACCTGCCTGGCCCATACTGATGGCGATGTACCCAATATCAGCATTTCCATCCCTGAAATCAACGAAACTTCGCTGGGACAGATCATCTACTTCTTTGAAAAGGCCTGTGCCATAAGCGGAAATATACTGGAAGTTAACCCATTTGATCAGCCGGGCGTTGAAGCGTATAAGAAAAACATGTTTGCACTGCTCGGAAAACCCGGTTATGAAAGCGAAAGCCAAAAGCTTTTGAACAGGTTAAAAAAGCAATAATATTTAAAACATTTGTTGTTCTCCACCTTCAAAATCTTGGTCCTCTGAATCACCCCTTCTTTGTCTGTCCCTTTCATAATTGTTGATGGTATAGCTCAGGCTAAAATTGATAATAGGAGATTCCCGTTCCATAAACCGGTAAGTTTCAAAACCGGGACCTGCGGAGGTCATCTCTCTGTTCATGCTCTGAAGCAAGTCTCTTCCGCTCACGTTTAGTGTCAGTTTCTCATCCAGGAAAGAATGCCTCAGGCCAACATTGGTCATAAGAAAGCCTTCCCGTTCACCCTGGGCTGTAACCGAAGGGCTACTGTACCGGGCCATAAGCTGAATTCTAGTGCCGGAAGGAAGCCTGAAAGTATTGTTCAAATTGGCACTCCAGTTGTTGCTTCTCCGGGATATATTTTCTCCGGCAACTTCTTCTCCATCAATGGAGTATTTATAGAAGTTCCCACTGACGTTAAGATTCCACCACTTATACAGGCTAGTATTGACTGAAAGCTCCATACCCAGGGAATTTTCCTGGCTGATGTTGTCGAAAGTATGAATCATGAGATTGCCCTCACCCGGCTGTTGTATTCTCGTGATCTCATTGTTGGTTTGTCTGTAATAAGTTTCCAGCGTTACAAATGCTTTGCCCAAGGTCTTTTTATAACCCAATTCATATGAATCGGTATATTCCGGCTCCAATGCAGGATTGCCTTGCCTTACATTATACCGGTCCATATAGCTCCTGAATGGGTCGATGAACCAACCCCGGGGCCTTCTTATTCTTCTGCTGTAGCTAGCGAAAAGCTGCTCTTCTCCGGAAAATCTCTTTGTTAAATGTACAGTGGGGAAGAAATCAAACCGTTCGATCCTGTAGGTTTCATCCATTATTTGTTGCTCCAGCAAACGGTTGGTATACTCGCCTCTCGCTCCCAACTGGTATTCAATCCCCAGCAGTTGATCGGAATAAGTAGCATACAATGCCTGTATCATTCTCTTATGGTCCGCATCATTGGTAAAATCATCGTCAATTAACCATTGCTCGTTTTGATAATTTTTAAGCAGGTAATCCTGGTTTCTTATGTGGTACCTTCCCTGATATCCTGTTTCCAGCTTAGCCTTTTCAGAAACAGGGAGTGTATAATCCAGCTTAGTCCGTATTTGGTTTCCGGAGGTTGTTTCCTCTATTCTCTGACGGAAAGGATCATCAGAGATCTTATCCCAGTCTGAATCGGTCTGGTATTCCTCTCTGCTATTGAAGTCTTCATGGTCTCCACCCCTAAGGGAAGCAGAGGCACTTAGCTCATGCTCCTCCTTGTCGAATTTATTTTGATAATCAAGCTTGATATTGTAATAATTGCGGTTCATGTCAGACTTATTGCTGGTTAGCTCGTAATTATGATTTGTGCCAGGCTCTGCATAGGTCTCTGTTTTGGTGCTTCCTCCTCTTTCAAATCCAAAAGAACCCACATCTCCTATGAGAGAAAGTGAACTGCTCTCGGTAAAATTATATTCAATGCCTCCTTCAAATGAATAACCGCCTCTTCCCATGGTATTATCCATAATCTGGTCAATGTAAGAAGTCGTATCTCCGTTGAAGTTTGCTCTTTCATTCACCCCCTCCATATCAAAGTTAAAGTCACGGTAACTGAGGTTGGTGATCAGATTGATCTTGTCACTTAGTCGATAATTCAGGTTGGCGTTGGCATCGTAAGCATTGTTTGTACCGGCGGAAGCCTTGAGCATTCCATTCAGTCCGGATTGCCGGCCTTCTTTCATGATCACATTGATAATCCCGGCCGTTCCTTCCGGGTCATATTTGGCCGAAGGATTGGTAATGATCTCAATATCATCGATCATACTGGAAGGGATTTGCTGCAATGCGTCACTGCCATCAAGCACGGTAGGTTTTCCATCCTTCAGCACCCGGAAATTGGAACTTCCGCGCAGTTCAACATTTCCTTCAATATCTACCTGGATGGATGGCACACTCTCCAGCACCTGCACAGCCGATCCTCCCTGAGATGTATAATCCTCATCCACATTGATAACTTTTTTATCAACCTGATAAGACACCTGTGGGCGGTTAGCGGTTACTTCAACACCTTCAATATCCTGAGAGGCCTCTACAAGGTAAAGCGTGTCCAGATCCTCATTTCTGTTATCGGGATTAATAGTTAAGTCAGGTATCACGTTCTTCTGAAATCCTATAAAATTTACCTCAAGATAATATTTGCCGAAGGGAATCTTTTCCAATTCAAACGTTCCGTCAGCATCGGTTACTGTTCCGGTAACCAGGGAGGAATCCTTTTTGCTGTATAATGCCACATTGGCATATTCCAACGGGCCGTCGTCCTTAACCAAAACTTCTCCTTGAATACTGCCGTTCTTTCGGGATGGAGGACCACCTTCTCCTCCGGATTGTTGTGCGTAAATCACCGGACTCATAAAAAAGATAACCAAACCCAATAACATTTTTCTCATAGCAACAAATTGGTTTTCTGATGTAACAAAATTACTTTCTATACTTTCGACACATAAAAAGCCAATATATTACAGGAAAACCTGATAAATTAAAAAATTTTTATCAATTGGCTGAGATTTGGTACTTTTTCAGTTTAATATGACTCTATAGACAGACTCTAATCAGCAGGGTGATCCACATCTTTTTTCTCATCATTCTTTTCTTTGGAGTCTTTTTTATACAATCGTTTACGAAAGGATGAGGGAATGAATGTAAAATTTTTGATGCCGAATTTTCTGGCCAGTATTTCCAGGCCCAACAGAGACAATCCGCCACCGGGAAGAATGGAAACCGAAGCAAAGATCCCTACTCTGCCCATATCCTTTAACTGCTCGATTGCCTTTTTTACTTCCTCTTTTGAAGGAGGGGTTTCCCTTTCTTTGAGCTGTAATTTCTCTTCCAGCAGCTTAAAGAAAAATTGGGACATTTCTACAGTCTCGTGATATTCCTCTCCCATGCCCTCTAAAAATTCTTCTGCCGAATTTTTTGCGCGTTCAGCAAACCTGTGGGCAAAACCTATGCGCTCCTCCTCTTTTTTCTTACCTTCTTCCTCGGCGTATTGTTTATATAACCTGGATTTCTTCTTATCTTCAGCGTTCATGAAAAAATTATTAAAAATAAACGGATATTTTAATACAAATTTATAGCGTGAAAGATTAATATAACGTTCAATATTTCTGAATATTCTTTTAAAACGCATATTCAACCAAAATTATCTGTGTCAATTGACATTTATTGCTATTCCTTAACCATACGGAGAAAATTCATTCTACATTGTTCATGATATCATGAAAAAACCTTTGATTCACCAGAAGCGTACCACGGCAAAAGGGGTATTTCTCCGAATAAAAAAACCTTTTTCCAAAGATAATAAATAATAGAATAAGTCCCTTCAGAATTTCACACGGTTGAAGGAAAGCGCTTTGATCAGCCAGTTTGGCAAAGGTTTATGCGGATCTCTTTTATTCAGATTGATATACCAGCCAAGCTTTCTTATTACGGGTACTTTATGCGTTTCCACAAATTCAATCAACGTACCATCGGGATCTTCAATATAAGAAAAATGGCCGGCGGCATCACCCATATCAAAACTTTTATCCTGATTGTGTTTAATATGGCTGTCTACGGTAAAATTAAAACCTTTTTTCGAACATTCCTTTTTTAAGACATCCATCCCCCGGATATCGAAACAAAGATGAATAAAGCCCGGATCACCCCAGAAACGATTTTTGTAGATCTTTTGAGGATTGCGGTCTTTAACCTGCAGCAACTCAATTTTCGAATCTCCCAGCAACGGAGAAAAGCCTCCTTCCCTCGGCTTGCTGTGAGCAATCAATACCCGCCGAAAACGATGATCCCCGCCGGGTAAACTTTTCAGATCGTCGAAAGTACCTTCTTCATCGTATATCACCTGATCATAGCCCAGGATATCCCTGTATACCTTCAGGGAATTATCGATATCGGATACTCCAATCAACGCTCCGTAGGCTCCGCCGGTAAGTTTATTTTCATCCTTATACCATTGATGACCTTCAACCAGTTGAAAATGATTCCCGTAAAGATCCCGCACAAAAAAACGTTTTTTACCATCAGGAGAATCCTGGGGACTATTTAACACATCGATCTGTTTCGAATTGAAAAGATCGTAAGTTGCATTGACATCTTTGCATTTGACCTTGGCAACATATATGCCGTAATCTCCAAGCTGAATATTAAAATCGGCTACTTGAGGGCTGCGTTCGGTATATTGCCAAACCTCAAAGCCGCCGCCTCCCTGTAAATTAAAAGCTAGGGCTGCATGGCGCTTTCGTGGTGTGCCACCGGTATAAGGCAACATCAGTTCAGCAATGGTCTCATCTTCAAAAATCCTGATATCCGCACCAAAAACATCATGATACCATTCCCATGCTTTCATGACATCCGTTACACCAATACCAATCTGCTGTATACCGCTTATAATTTTTCCTTCCATTATATTTCCCATTTATCTCAGCAAACCAAAATACACAAAATTTCATCTTATCCAAAGTATCATTCAGGCTTTCTAAAGATGCAAACAAAACCTTCCATTCCTGCTAAACATGTTCTATTTTTCTTAC
>JBNJFN010000114.1:0-9091 GCA_051746885.1 Bacteroidota bacterium
AAAATGCAGTCTTTCCCCTGTATGTGGATGATTGAAACTGACTTCCGTGGCACATAAAAAGAGACCTTTTCCACGCATGATCAACCCTTCTTTGCCGTAAAGTTTGTCGCCCAGCACAGGCCACCCGCGGGATGCCAGGTGTTTTCTGATTTGGTGGGTGCGACCGGTAACCGGAGAGGCTATCAGAAGGGAGAGTGTTCCGCTGCGAAGGGAAGGGACAGAGCGTATTTTCTTAAAAGTCGTGACAGTTGGTTTTTCGTCCACAAGGTCATTTATTTCCCCATTATCCGGGGGATTGCCGATAACCACTGTGTGGTAGTTTTTTTGAATGGTTTTTTGCTCCATTTGTTGCCCGAGGGAGGCCCTTGCCTGACTGGTGCGGGCCATGATGATCAGTCCGCTTGTAGCCGCATCGAGCCTGTGGATAGCCCGGGGAGATGGCAAGGCGCCGGGCAGGGGAGAAGGTCCCAGGTAAACAGGAATGGCGTTTTCCAGTGTACGAAACTGGTTACCGCTGACCACAACACCTGCCGGTTTGTTGATTACGGCGAGATGATCGTCTGCATAGATGATGTCCAGATGGATGTGGAAAAGTTTGCCTGGCTTTTTCTCCGGTTCGTGCCATTCAATTTTGCAACCTGAATGGATGATGCTGCCGGTTAGTCCAGGTTCACCGTTAAGGAATATTTCCCCCCGTTTGATGGCTTTTTTGAAAGAAGAACGGGTAGGAAGGCCCACGAAACAGCCTCCGCCATAATTGCTGAGGCGCTCAGGCGGGGCATCCGAAGGTACGATGTGAATATGCACTGGCATGCGGCAAAGTTACCAAACAAACAGATACCAGAAAAGCGTCCCCGTCACGCCGATCTCCCTGAGGTGTTTTTTAAGGAATGTCAGTGCTTTGGTGATATGGTCTTCCACGGTTTTTTCTGCAATGCCCATTTTTCGGGAGATCTCTTTATTGGAAAGGCCATTTTCGCGACTGAGCAGGTAAACCCTACGGCTTTTGGGAGGGAGTTGCTCAACCAGCTGATCTACCTGTTCTCTCAGAAATGTGTAATTTACCTGTTCTTCCGTGTTGCTTGCATTGTTTTGCATTCCAGGGGTACCTGCAATTTGGTCGTAATATTTGTTTTCAGAAGCTCTTTTCCGGAACAAGGACAATACGGTATTTCGGGTAATTGTGAAAATCAGGGGCTCTATTTTGGTGTCTTTTTCAAGATCGTGACGTTTTTTCCAAAGTTTAACAAATACTTCATGCACGATGTCCACAGCATCTTCTTCTGACTTCAGCAATGATAAAGCAAAAGCATAGATGCGCTTGTGATAAGTGTAATAAATATGGTCTATAACGGTCTTGTTGCCCCCTTTGAGACCGTCAACCAGTTCTTTGTCATCTTGGATTACAGACATGTGGCTATATTTTTTGTTTGTTAAAATATACAAAAAAACAGAAAACAAGCTAATATTCTGAAGTGAAATTTATAGAAGATTTCTTTAACCCTAAAATAACAAATATTTGATCGCATGATAAAATGAAAAAAATGTTGTCTTACTATGTTTGTTTGTGCTTTTGAATGTTTATTGCCCGTGGTAGAATTCTATAATCGTAGGACACCAGATGCGATAAATTAAAAAAAAGAAAAAAATAAAAAAAAATTACCGGGGGTGTTTTCGGTTCATGCGTTTACCTTTATAAACATTACAACTTTAAAATATTTTTTAACAGCATTAAAATCATGAGAGAACTTTTCAAAAAATATATAGAGGGGACGTGCACCGCAGAAGAGAAAGACTATGTTCAGGAAAAGTTAAGTGATCCTGCCCCTTCCGGAGAATTGGTCCGTTTTCTGAAAAAGTATTGGTATGAAATAGATGATGCAAAAGAAGCTGGCCATGTTGATTTTGATTCCATTCTGAATAAGATCCATCATTCTGTTAATTTTCTGGAAGAAGAAGAGCTTAAAAAACAGGATACTTTTATTGGACGGTTTTATACCTGGAGTCGACTTGCCGCTGCAGTTTTGATTATCATTTTTGCTTCAGCCGGTGTTTGGTATGCCGGTCAATCCGGATTGTTTCAGAAAGAGGTGTTTTATACGGTTTCATCCGACCGGGGACAGTCTTCCAACGTGACATTACCCGATGGTTCGCAGGCCTGGATTAACGGAGAGAGCAGTCTCCGTTATTCTTCCAAATATGGCCCGGATAATCGGACGATCCACCTTGATGGGGAAGGGTTTTTTCGAGTTGCTGAAGATAAAAGATCTTCTTTTGTGGTGAAAGTCCGAGACACTGAAATAACTGCCTTGGGAACGGCGTTTAATGTTGATGCTCATGACGATGACCGTCCTGTAAAGGTGACGCTTGAAGAAGGTTCGGTCAGGATCGATAGCAGGAAAGAGGAGATGGACTTGAAGCCGGGAATGCAGGCCGTGATATCCGGTGGAAAGATCACCAACCGGATGGTGGATACGGAACTTTATACTTCATGGCATTGCGGACACATTGTTTTTAAGAATGAAAGACTGGAGACCATTACAAAGCAGCTGGAAAAAATGTATGATGTTGAATTTGAGTATAAAAGCGATACCCTGAAAAGTTTTCGTTATCGTGGAACCATCCGGCTTGATCATTCCATCCTCAAAGCTCTGGATATGTTGCGCATATCTACAGGGATCAAATATGATGTCGATGGCAACCGGGTAGTATTAAAAGATATGGAATAAAAAAACAGGGGCCGGTGGGGGCCGGTCCCTGTTGGAGATCAATAAACGCCCGTTAAAAATTGACGGGTCATTTACTAACTTCAAAACGTTTCGAATTTATGAAAAAATTTGCATGCAGCCTATGGAATTTTTGTGTTCCATGGCGAAGAAAAGTTTTATTGGCCATGAAAATGACAGCCATTTTTCTGTTTGCAGGTCTTTTTGCTGCAACAGCGACCAACTCACTTGCCCAGGTAGGTAAGGTAACCATTGAGACCGAAAACGCGACACTTTCTTCGGTTTTTGACGAGATTGAAGAGCAGACAAGTTATGCCCTTTTTTACAAAAAAGACGTAATTGATGATCAGCGTAAGGTCTCAATTAATGTGGAAGAGGAAGAGCTTGCCGATGTGATGGCGACATTACTTTCTGGGGAGAATGTCTCATATCAGGTGATGGACAATAGCATTGTCATTGTGCCCGGTGATCTTGGCTCCGACAATTCTGAAGGCAATGTTCAGCAAAATGAGCAACCCATTCAGGGAACAGTAACTGATGAAGACGGGGAGCCTCTGCCGGGAGTTACGATCTCTATTAGGGGAACCGATGGCGGCACTGTTACAGATGCCAATGGTGATTTTTCCCTTGCAGCTGAAGATGATGCAGAATTGGTTTTTTCTTTTGTAGGGTTTCAGAAACAGGTTGTTGAAGTTGATGGAAGAGAACAATTAGATGTCGTTCTGCAAGAAAAAGTTACGGAATTGCAAGAAGTTGTTGCAGTGGGATATGGATCCATGCGAAAAGAGAATTTAACCGGTGAGGTAGCAAACGTTAGATCTGAGACTTTTCAGGATCGGCAGGTAAACAATGTAACACAGGCCCTTGAAGGTGCTGTTCCGAATCTGGAGATCAATCTTGTGGATGGAAAACCTATTCGGGGATCAGAATATAAGATCCGGGGTGAGACGTCGATTGGTCAGGGTGGAGATGCTTTGATTTTGATTGATGGAGTTGAAGGGGATCCTGATATGTTGAATCCTAATGATATCCAGGATATTTCGGTGTTGAAGGGTGCGTCTGCCTCAGCCATTTATGGAGCGAGAGGTTCTTTTGGCGTCATTCTGATAGAAACCAAAGATGGTGCCGATATTGAGGAAGCAGTATCTGTGAATTACAGTATGAGTTATGGGATCAAAACACCTCGTGGTACAAGGGATAATGTGACGGATGGTTATACATGGGCCAAAAATTTCGATGAGGCTTATTATGCTTATATGGATTACACCAAACACCCTTCTTCCATCAATAAAACCCAGGAATTTTCACTTGATTACCTGGAGGAGTTAAAAGAACGTTCTGAAAATCCCGATATGGAAAACTATCGGATCGATGAAGATGGGGATTATGTATATTATGGAAATACCGATTGGTATGAGTTGCTCTATAAAGATAATTTGACCACCCTGGATCATAACATTTCTGTTTCAGGAAACAGCGAGACGATGAATTATTATCTTTCGGGTAGATACCAGGATCAGGAAGGTTTATTCCGATACAATTCCGATGATTTTTCCAGCTATAATTTCAGGGCTAAAGGGAGTGTGAATATTACCGATTGGTTAAGTGTAAGCAACAATACCAGTTACTCAAGCCGGAAATACAACCAACCGATGAATGTTGGAGAAGGGGGTGGAATTTGGAGAAATATTAGTGATGAAGGGCATCCCACCTCGTTGATGTTTAATCCTGACGGGACATTGACCCATTCATCTGCTTATACCGTTGGAGATATGTGGTACGGAAAAAACAGGGAAATAATGGTCCGGAATGATTTTCGTACAACCACAGGACTTACTGCAGACTTTTTCGATGATGATTTAACCATTAAAGGTGATTTTACTTATTCAAAAGTAAACGATGACAATAATCGTAGAAGGGTTGAAGTTCCTTTTAGCAAGGAGCCCGGTCAAATTCAACATGTTGGTTCCAGTTACAATGACCTGAGGATGCATAGTGGAGGTTCGGATTACCTGGCCACCAACCTTTATGGTGAATACGAAAACACTTTTAATGATCATTATTTTAAATTAATGACTGGGTTTAATTATGAAGAAAAAACTTTTGAATCTTTTAATGCCCAGAGAAATGGAATATTATATCCTGATGCTGAAAATATCGACCTTACGGTTGGAGAAAATAAGGAGATAAATGGATCTTACTATAAGTGGAGAATAGGAGGTCAGTTTTTCCGGGTAAATTATGATTACGCAGGTCGTTATTTGGTTGAAATTAATGGACGTTATGATATTAATTCCAAATTCCCCTCCGATGAGCAAGCTGGTTTCTTTCCTTCTTTTTCTTTTGGATACCGGATATCAGAAGAGCCATTTTGGAATGTGGATGACCAGTTTATTTCAAGTTTGAAACTCCGTGGCTCATATGGCTCACTGGGCAATGGAAATGTCGATCCATACACTTATCTGGAATTGTTTAATATCAATCAGGCAGGAAGGATTATTGACGGGAAAAGACCAAGTTACACATCTCATCCTTCGGTTATCCCGGAAGGCTTAACCTGGGAAAAATCGACCACCCGGAATATTGGTGTAGATATTTCTTTTCTTTCTGACAGGCTTATTCTTAACGCTGATATGTATGAACGGGAAACGACTGACATGTACACCACGGGACTTCCTGTGCCGGCTGTTTTTGGAGCCAGCGTGCCTAAAGGAAACTATGCTGATATGGATACAAGAGGCTGGGAGATTGAATTGAGTTGGAATGATCAGTTCACTCTTGCCGCGAAACCGTTTAATTACAGTGTCAGGGTTGGTGTCTCCGATAATACTTCCGAGATTACCCGCTATAATAATCCTGATAAACTTTTGTCAGATTATTATGAAGGAATGGAGCTAGGAGAAATTTGGGGATTTGAGACCGAAGGATTGTTTGAAAGCGAGCAGGAGATAGAAAATCATGCCGATCAATCTTATATTCCTGTCTCTGCCAATGATATTTTACTTCCTGGTGATGTGAAATTCAAGGATCTGAACAATGATGGAGAAATTGACCGCGGAAATAACCGGGTTGATGATCATGGTGACCTGAAAGTTATTGGGAATTCCGAACCTCGTTATGCATTTAATTTAAACTTTAGTGGTGATTGGAACAATCTTAATTTTTCTGCCTTTTTCCATGGTGTAGGGAAACAGGATTGGTGGCCGAATGATGAATCTCCCTTCTGGGGCCAGTATATGCGGCCGTATAATGATTTTCCTAAATGGCAATTGGGCAACAGGTGGTCAGAGGATAACCCGAATGCTTACATGCCACGTTATCGGGGGTATGTTGCCGGCTGGGGCCGTGAACTTGAAGTTGTTCAAAGTCGTTATTTGCAGGATGTCGCGTTTATCAGTCTGAAAAGCCTTCAGCTTGGCTACCGATTGCCAGGAGGTGTCATGGAAAGGATTTCATTCTTAAGCAACCTGGAGTTTACCTTGACCGGAGAAAATCTTTGGAACTGGTCTCCCCTGTATGATATTCAGGAAAGGCATTTTGATGTGAGAAATATTGGCCGAAGTGATCCTGAACTGACGGGAGGCTGGAATTCCGGGAATGTTAATAATTATCCCATGCTGAAAACAATATCATTTGGTTTATCAGCTACATTCTAATTTACCACCTAATAAATTCTTGATCATGAAAATACATAGTTTATATATTATACTTCTCGCATTTTTGTTTGTTTCATGCGAAGAAATGGAGTTTGAAGAAAATCCAAAAGCAGAGGTTTCAAAAGAACCCGTATTTAATACAGAAGATGGTCTTCAAACCTATGCTTATTCATTCTACGATGTTTTGCCTTCGGTTGATGACATCATTCGTGGTGATGGAATGTCTGATTATATGGCCAGTAACAGCCGGTATGAATATTTAAGTGACAGTTATGGTCCTAACCGGAGTTCAGGCTGGGACTGGGGGCAACTGAGAAATGTGAATTATTTTATCGAAAACAACACCAGTGAAGAGATCGATAGTGATGTTAGAGATCATTATACTGGTCTTGCCCGATTTTTCAGGGCTATGTTCTATTTTGATAAAGTGAAACGTTTTGGTGATGTGCCCTGGATTTCTGAAGTTCCTGACGTAAATGATGATGATATTCTTTATGCTGGGAGGGATTCAAGGTCCTTAGTTATGGATTCTGTTTTGGCTGACATTGATTTTGCCATTGAGAATATTGACAGAGATAACGATGATTCTAAAACTCGCATAACCAAGTGGGTAGCTCTTGCATTAAAATCAAGAATTGCTTTGTTTGAAGGTACATTCCGTAAATATCACACCGACCAGGGACTGGAATCTTCTGCTGACGGTTGGCTTGAAGAGTCTGTAGATGCGGCACAGGAAATCATGGAAAATTCAGATTATCAGCTGTATACTGCTTCCGGGCCAGAGCACTCATATCGTGAACTTTTTACGAGTACCGATCCCGTGGGTGAAGAGATCATGCTTGCCCATGCTATGAGTGAAGAGGAAGATATACTGCATTCGGCTAACTGGAGTTATACTAGTCCCACGCTTTGGATTAAACCAAGTTTGACACGTCAGTTTATAAAAACTTACCTATTACAAAACGGTGAGAGGTTTACCGATCAGGAAAACTATGAAACACAAATTTTTCCTGAGGAAGTGGCTGACAGGGATTATCGATTGAAACAAACCATTCGTGGTCGTGACTATACACGGATCGATGGTGGGGCCGTAATGCCCGCTCCTCCAGATTTTGGTGTAAGCCTAACAGGTTATCAACCGATAAAGTGGGTTCTCGATGATACTTATTATGACCAGCGAGATTATAACGATAATGCAGTATCTATCTTCAGATATGCTGAGGTTTTGCTTAATTATGCCGAAGCGAAAGCTGAACTTGGCACCATCACAGAAGAAGACTGGGAAAATACCATTGGAGCCTTGCGTTCACGTGCCGGGATTGAACAAGGAAATGAACAATTTCCTTCGTCAGCAGATGATTATTTGAAATCGACTTATTTCCCGGAGGTTGATGATCCCATTATTCTCGAAATTAGGAGAGAAAGGACTATTGAGTTGGTAATGGAAGGCTTTCGTTTCTATGATCTTGTTCGCTGGGAACGTGGGGAACTTATGGAAATGAAATGGAGAGGAATATACGTTCCTGGACTGGATGAGCCAATGGATTTGAACCAGGATGGTCAGGATGATGTGGTGTTTGTTGAAGAGGGAGCTGATGCTTCCCTGGATGGTGGAGAAGTTGTTGAAGTTGGCGGAGAAACCCAGCAGCTGACTGAGGAAACTCATGGAGAGCTTACCTGGCTTGATAATGTGCCCAGGATTTGGGAAGATAAAAAGTATTTTTATCCCATTCCTGAAGATGATATACTGGAGAATGAGAATCTGGACCAAAATCCAGGATGGTAATATGTTTAAAATGTAAAATCACCTCATTTTGGGGTGATTTTACTTTAATTCCAATAAATATGTTAAAATATGTCTTAATTTTTTTAGCTGCTGGCTTCTGGCTTTATTCATGTCAAAATAAAACGAACAATGATGATGTGGAAAATGGTGAAGTTGAACTAAACATCATGTCTTTCAACATCCGGTATAATAATCCCGATGATGGAGAAAACATTTGGGACAACCGGAAAGAGATGGCAGCTGAGGTTTTCAAAGACCACGACATCGATGTTGCCGGTCTGCAGGAAGTTACCAAAGAACAGTTGGACGATCTGAATGACAGGCTGGGTGATTATGCATACATTGGTGTGGGAAGGAATGATGGAAAGTTCGGGGGTGAATTGTCACCAATCTATTACAAAGAAGGAGATTTCACTCTGCTGGATCAGGGTACACAATGGCTGTCCGAAACTCCGGAAATAGTCGGCAGCATTGGCTGGGATGCCGCCTTGCCCCGAATTTTCACCTGGGGCAAGTTTAAAGACAATGATTCGGGCAAAGAGTTTTGTTTTATTAATACACATTTTGACCACAGGGGAGAAATGGCCAGACTGCAAAGCAGCCATTTGCTGATGGAAAAGGCCCCGCAATTAGCTGATGGAGATATGCCTCTCATGATCACCGGCGATTTCAATTATACGGGAGAGAGTGAAGGATATCAGGTGATGACGGGTGATCATGAAGATATATCTTTAAATGATGCCAGGGAGATTAGCGAAACTCCTTTTGAAGGAGATCCTATCACGATCAATGGATTTGACGAAGAAAATGCTCAGGATAAGATTATTGATTTCATTTTTGTAAGGGACGGAATCGATGTCCTGGATTATGATATATTGAAAATTAAAGAAGGAGATGTTTATGTTTCTGATCATTATCCAGTA
>JBNJFN010000115.1:0-9032 GCA_051746885.1 Bacteroidota bacterium
ACATATTGCTCTGGCATAAAGGTGTTCCCATAACCATTGGAATACCACTCGTATACATCCTGATTTTGAGGCAGGATCATAATATTAAAACCCACCTCCAGCATCGCTCGCCGGGTCTCATTCTGCAGGGAATCCATTCTCTGTTCCAGTTGCTCCTTTTTGGTCTGAAGAATCCGGTTGGTGTGATGATCATGGATGCGCAAAATCATGAAGGAACCGGTCAATGCACTTATGGCAATAAACACAGAAATGACAGACAACACAAAATTCATCTTCCGGTAAGTTATCTCCCCTTTTATGAGTCTCCATGCAGAAATTAAACTTCTCATATATTTTTATTTTCTTTTATGACAATAACTTGGCTCCATGCGCAACAATAAGAATAGCTATAATACATAAGGAAATCCACACACAATACCGCAACCCGATAATCCCGATCACAATATTTTACCATCCTTCATATTCAATACACGGGTACTGTATTGGGCTGCTTTGCTGTCGTGAGATACCAGCAAAACGCTTCCTCCCTCCCGGGTATACTCCTGGAGGTAAGAAAAAATAATGTGGGCATTATCTTCATCAAGGTTTCCGGTGGGCTCATCGGCCAGGATGATCTGTGGCCTGTTGAACAAAGCTCGTGCCAGGGCGGTACGTTGCTTTTCTCCCATGCTCATTTGATAAGGGTAATGATCCATTCGGCCGGCAAGTCCGAAATGCTCTGCAAGCTGCTGTGCCCGGTCGCTGCTGCCGTGGTTTCCAGTAGCCAAGGCAGGAGAAACAATATTTTCCCGCACAGAAAGGTATGGAATAAGGTGAAACTGTTGAAAAACAAATCCGAGGGTATTGGCCCGAAGCTTGTTCCTTTGGGCATTGTCCATCTTATAGGGATCCTGGCCGTCTATAGTGACATTTCCGCTTGTAGGATGCAGCAAGGATCCGGCAATAAGCAAAAGGGTAGTTTTCCCGCATCCGCTGGGCCCGTTAACCGTCAAAAACGTTCCTTCCTCAAGCTCAAAAGATATGTTTTTCAAGGCTTCAACAGTTTCCTGTTTTACATGAAATGTTTTGTTGATATTATTAAATATAAGCATACGCTTTCAAATCTATTTGACTTTATGACAAACATTAAATATTTTGAGACCCATCCAACCTGTATTATTCTCTGTGCAGTATTTCTGCCGGATCCTCCCTGGCGGCTATCAACGCTGGTATCCATGCTGCCATTATTGACAACAGAGCGGCACCCGCAATTGAAATAAGAAGCAACCAGGCCAAATACGAGGGTTCAGGGTTAATCCAAACAAATGAGCCTTCCAGGAACTTACTGAAAATGTAACTGGAAAGAATTCCTCCCAGAAATCCCGTAATGCCACCTAAAATACCAACAATAAAATACTTCGAGAGAAAAACCTGTAAAATCTTTCCAACCGGTAAACCCATTGCCCTGAAGATACCGATCTCTCCACGCCGCGAGCGGAAATTCAGTAAGCCCAAAAACGCAATCCAAACGCCACATGCAATAAAAATCACCGGAATCAAAACAGAAGTAATGCTTTCCCTTACTTCCCGTAAATCCTGCCGATGTTTCTTTTCACTTTGTATGGATTGCTTAGCTCTTTCCCGTACTTTCAGGCGGGCTTCTTCCCTTGCCAGTATCTTGCTGCTACCATGTTCTATCACCTGCGTGCCGGGAAGAACCTCCGTTATTTTGCTTCGTATTTCCCCGGCCTCTACATCTCCAAAACACAAACATTCCAATGCGAGTATGGCATTGATCACTCCCTCTTTGTTTACCATTTCCTGGGCTTCTTCCAGATAAATCCAGGCGGAAATATCATCCTTATTGCCCCTTTCCTCAAAACATTCATCTACAATAAATTGCTTACCATTAAGTTGAATCTCCTCTTCTTCATTCAGATCCAATTTTCTATGGAGACGATATCCCAGTTTGATGGTACCTTCAGATACGGGATCCACCATGGGCTCTCTGTATGGCTTATCCTGATTCGGCACTTCACCTCTCGTTCCTATCAGGATGATTTCGGTATCTTTTTCTTCCCATTCAACCCTGGTTTGTAAGATGGGGAGAAAATGCCTGGCTATAAGCAAACCTGAAGTGGCCAATTCATTTACATAATTTTCCGGCATATACGTATCCCCATAATCTTTGGCATACCAATCAGAGACATCCTGATTTCTGGGGAGTATCAGGACATTGAAACCCAGTTCCAGCGTTGCTTTCCGCATATCATTCCGAAGGGAATCCATACGCTGTTCCAGTTGCTCCTTTTTGGCCTGAAGAATCTGATTGGTGCGATAATCATGTGTACGCAAAATCATGATCGAGCCGATCAATGCACTTATGGCAATAAAAACAGAAATTACAGAAAGAATAAAATTTCTTCTGCGATAACCCATTTCACCCTTAACCAATTTGTGGCCGGAAATCCACTTTTTCATATTGATCTTCTTTACTTACGTTTTAAAACGATAACAGTAATTACCCCGATCACCACAACAAGAATCCCTATTATAGTACCGGTGGTATTCACTATTTTAGAACTAAAAAATGAAGCATTCTGATCGGTGGTAAGATCAATTATGGAATCATTTTCCGCAGTAATTGTTGAATTAGAAGTTGAGGAAGAGTCAGGCCTAACACTGGTAAGGGTTGGAGAGGAAGATCCCTGTGAAGACTCGTCAAATGCTTTTTCCCAATTGCCTTTTACCAGCAAATCTGTTCCCGGACTGGCCATTTTCACCTGACAGGCACAGGGACTCATAAGAAACCTCATAATGTCGTAGATCCTTTCCTGAGTTATATTATCTGCGGTAACAGTAGTTAGAGCCCTCCCCCTGCCAAAAACCGGTACAACAAGCGGTTTTTTTATCTTTGAATCTTCTTTAAGTCCGGTGATCATAGAAAGCAAAACCGATTCACCGGCGTTGTCTGCAGAAACTTCTACCAGGGGAAAAGAAACCTCACCTTCATCACTTTTTAAAAGTGTCTCAAATTGAGGGTTTTGTTTCATATCGGCAACCGTGTTTGCAATTCCTTCTTTTAATCTGACAACGGTTTCATCTTTATCTGTTTGACCGGGCGGTTGAACGAGAACCCAAACCACGGGACTTCCCCCGATCAGATGCTCGGTAACTTCCCGGCACTTAGCAGACTCCACCATTTTTTTCAAAACCGGCATTTCTAGCTGTCCGGTCCAAAAAGGTTTGTTGTTTCCTTTCTCCCGTGGATACCATAAGGCAAGCGCAGGCAGCTCGCCGGGTTTAGCGTCCTGCAGCAATTGTTCGTATTGGTCGGGATTTGACTCAATATCTAGTTTTTCAATGCGAAGATTGAGCACTGAATTGTCTTTACTGAGCATTTCCTGAAAGGAGGCAAAGGTTTCTTTCTCTTCCTGGCTCAAACTGCCCCTATAAAGCAATACCCCATCATAAAATGACTGGTTCCAGCGTTCCATGGCATACTGAAACACCGGAACAGTACACGACATAACAGCGTGTGCCCCGAAAAGGAGAAATATTAAAATGGCAATTGCTTTAATTCTCTTTTTCAAAATCATAGCTTATATCCTTTCCTTTTAAAACCAAAATCTATCATAACAAGTGGAGATAAATTTACAAAATATAAAATTTTTAGTGGGATAATATGTTAATTTATAAAGAATCCAAACAGGCTAACCCGAATTATTCTAGAATAATTCTTACGCTATTGAAACTTTCCCGCTTCAGCGGGATTCGTTTTTGAATAATGCAGGCTAAAGAGTGTGCATGGAAATAATAGAAGGCCTACATTAATAGACCTTCTAATTCACTCACTCTCCTTCATAACAAAATATCTCGCCCTTTTCGCTGACCAAATAAAGTTTGTCCTCTGCAGCAATCAAACCATCATGTGCCGGCAGACAATCCACTTTATACCGGGCCAGTCTCTTTCCGTCTTCTTTGGAAACCACCCAAATAAAGCTTCCATTCTGGCCTTTCAGCCATTCTGTCTGCTGTTGCATCTTCTGCTGAAACTCCTCTTCGTTGGAACGGCCCCACATCTCCTTCTCATCCACAACATCTTTTGGTCCGGCCAGGAAGAGTTTATCACCGGCAAGCACCATAGCACGGGCCATTATATCAGGCTGGAGCATTTCCCAGTTATAGTCCAGTGCAGTTAGTTTCTCCTTAGGCATGGCATCGAGCTTTTTCCAGTTTACGGTATGGGCAGCCAGTTCGTTATCGGTATCATACTTCCCTTCCGGCCAATTATCTCCTTCCAGGCTGGGGATACCTACTTTCCTTTCGGGCTTCTTGTTTGCACTGTAAAGCTTATATTCATTGATGGAGGTATTACAGAGCAATTCCGGAAGCAGTCCATAGGAATAAGCATTTTCTTCATCAAGACACATAATCCGGCCATACGGAACACGCTTTGGAGGAAGCTGAAATTCAGCCCATCCTTCACCGGCGGCCCTGCCATAAAGCCAGTAAGTACGGTGCTGCCAGGAATCATCCAGGAAAGAAGTAGGACAAAACAGGTGAACCTCTTCTCCGTATTGGGTGTCGGGTCGCTGAGGACGGATACGCACACGCTTGCCATCCTTGTTGAATGTCTGCGACCGCATATAAATATATTTTCCATCGCTGGAGAGAATATCGGGCTGGGTAACCGGCATATGCTTACCCATTAAAAGGTCCTGAAGGTTCTTATCGGAGCCGGGAACCTGACTGTCCATGACGTTCTCTGAGATCAGCTCGCCTGTTTGGGGGTTCAGGATCACCATCCGCAAACCTCCGTCAAGGAACATGGACCGGCCGGCTACACAATACAACTTATCGTCTTCTATCAGCACACTTCCGGAAATGGGCCAGGCGGATTCCAGTTGACCGTATGACATGATATTCCTGTTGTTCGGAGCCACCTGGTAACGCCATATCATTTCGCCATCATCGGTCCGCACTGCATAAACACTGCCATCGGCACAACCAAACAGGGCCATCCCTTTGTAAATGGTCGGAGGTGAATCTATTCTTCCTCCGGTGGTGAAGCGCCATAACTCCTCACCCGTATCTGCATCCAAAGCATAAACTGTATGCTCGTCAATGGCGCTGACAAACAGCCGACCTCCGGATACCACAGGCTGGCTCAGATCTTCGCCCAGCTTCTTACTCCATGAATTGTTAATATCGGCTGATAGCTCCGTCCGGATATACCCGCTTCTTCCATTGTCGTGCCGGTATGCAGGCCAGGAGGCCTCCTGATTTTGTGTGTTTGCTTGCACTTCTCCATAAGCAGGTCCTTCCTGTAATCTTTCTGCTTTGGGTATCTCCTTGGTCGGTTGTGCCTTATCGGTAAGGGCATTGAAGCCGGTCAGCTTCGACTGATAATAGCAGGCACAAGCATGGGGCGGGGTATAAAACATGCCGTTAGCAGGCATCATGCCATAAATACAACCTCCTCTAACCCAATGATTGATCTCCCATTCATTGCTACGCCTATCAAAGCCCGTAACGCCCATCATGGGCGGTAAAAGAAAATCTTCTGTAGCTCTTCCGGGGTAGCAACGCTGATGAATATAAAAAGAACTGATGGGATTTTCATAAACATCGAGTTTTTCGCCGCTACTGAGGTCATAGGTAGTATACCTTCCCCAGTTCTCTCTGCCCAGGACCCATACTGTATCATCAATCACATAAAGATCTTCCAGGCTGAAATGCCCTGAACGGGGTTTGTCTTCTGAAGACCAGATCATTTCTCCATCATCTGTAGAAAGGGTGAAAAGCTGATCTTTCGGGGCAAATACAACATGTTCATCTTCAAGGATCAACCTTGGGCCGGAATATCCTGTCCGTACCTGATCCATGTCAGTAACCTTACTTTCCCAAAGCTCGTCTCCGGAATTCTTACCGAGTGCAACAATATTGCTGCCATCGAAGAGGGTTACCATCTCGCTATTGGCAGCCAGAGTCATCGGGGTGATGGGCATTTTCTTATCCCAAACCACGTCTCCGTTTTCCGAATCAATGGCTTTCAACAACCTGTCTCCCTGTTCGCGTTTCCATGCCCATTTTTCGCTGGCTCTGTCTCTTTCGTTCCAGCAATTGGGATCCTGTTGACAATAATCAGGGAATGTTCTACTGGAATCAACCGCAGCATAAACAATTCCTTCGGAAACGATCAATTCAAAGGTAGTAGCGGTATTTTGGTATTCATGAAGCACCTCGCCGGTAGCAGCGTCGAGTTTCAAAAGATTTTGTCCGATTCCGGGTGAAAGGTAAACGTTATCGCCTATAGCAACAAGCCGTCTTGGCATCCATCCCGGCCCGCTTTTTAACGGATAAAGGTGGTTGAACCAGTTGTTGAGATCTTTTTTCCAAAGCACCTTGCCGTTAAAAGCATCCCTGGCGGTAAGCACATAATTCGAGGGAAGCTGAATCGATTCGGTAGGACCTTCATCGATCACATGGAAAACCCTTCCATTCGCAGATACCATTGCATGCATGCTTGCGGTCTGCTCGTGGCTGCGTGCCCATTTCGGCCCGCCATTCCATCTCATACCTTGTGGCAGGCCAACCTGTTTATCCTTAGAAAGAAATGTACCTTGTGGATCATGCATATAATGGGTCCACTCATCCAGATCTTCCTCCCGGGGCTTTACTTGTTTGTGCCATTGGCCATCCCGCTTCACATAAGCCACTCCATTGGGTGCCAGAACACGCATCATCTCCTTTTCAGTCAACTTTTCCAGGGCCCTCTCTTCTACCACCAAAAGGTTAACAAGGTTATCCACATAAGGAAGCTCATTTCCTTGCCACTGGTCTACAGAAACTTCACCATATAGACCGTTGTCCTGAACATGCTGACGGGTCTTCTGCACCAAATCAGGGTCCCGAGAAAGTCCCTGAACAAGGTACCGGTCATTCTCATGCAAAGCAGCAGTCAATTTGCCGTCCGTAGCTCCTACATGCACGACAAGACCGCCTTTAACACCGGTCTCATCAAGAATATTAGCGGCCTTATAACTCCAGGAAGAACGTGTATATAAATAATACCCTCCGGCTGCTACGATTATAACGATAGCACCAATCAAAACAAAACGCCACTGTGGTTTCATAAGCCAATGGTTTTGAGATTAAAAATAATATGGGAACTTTCTTTTAGTATTAATTAATGAGTCCGGTATAAAAAGCCTGATGTTGATTGATAAGGCGCTCTTTTGTAGATAATTGTTTATCAGTATGATAATTTTTTCTACTTTGCTGGTTCAGCCGAGCGCCTTTTTAGACTGAACTCATTACTGAATATCAAACATTTTCAATACAATAATTTTTTAAAATTATAAATTAGGAGATGGATGTCATAATGATTCAGTAAAAAAATTTGACCCACAGCCACTGTTGGGGTGACAGGGTTTACCCGGAATAAATTATTCTTCACAATTATTTTTCTTCTATAATTTCTCCCTGCGGATGACCTTCCATCTGATTATTTATTAATTCAGGCATCAATCCGTTGGATTGAATGTAAAGAGCTGCCTTTTGTGTTTTCTGACCAGTACTGCGAAATAAATTGTTTTTCAGCAATAAATCCTGAGCAGGTGAATTGATGGAAAATCCATAACCGCTACTGTCTATACCGTTGTTTTCAATAATGTTTTCTATAAAGGTATTCCGATGTGGCGCATTGGTCTCCCGTTCGCCCCTCAGGTGAACGCCATCACTTGCGTTACGAAAAATATGGTTTCCCTTAAAAACAACATTAGTGTCCTTGTGCCCGGTACAAATTCCAAACCGCCCATTGTGGTGAAATTTGTTGTTGCGAACCTTACTGTTATACACCCTCCAGCAAATAAAGAGTCCATCCCGGTCATTGTGGTGTATGTCATTATTTTCTATTACTGTGTATGGAGAGCCTGTTCCGGGATGCAGCCCTGTATTGCCACTACCCGAGATTTCGCTGTTACGTATTGTTACATTCTCGGTAATCTGCCAACTAATGCCTTCACCATTAAAATCCCTCACATGCACATCCTCCACCGTTGCTTTTTTTGATTTGAAAATCAGTATCCCTGCACTGTTGCAGCCATCGGCAAAAAAATTCTCCTTACGATTGCCATCCACAGTCAGGTCTGAAACGATTACATCCTCCGCCTCAATTATTTCAATAACTGAAGAAGCATTGGATACAAGGCCATTCCTATCTGAACGGTAATCCCGTGTCAGATAATCGTCGATATAAATTACATTATCAGATATATCGGTTATATAGGCTGTTGATACAGCCCAACAAGAGTTTTTATCCCTGTCAGTTACCTGAATTTTCATACCAGGTTCAAACCCATCGGTGCTTTCAACCGTAAGTCTTAATTCTCCGTAATCTGCATCAACAATAAACTGCGTTTGGACTCCTTCGCCCCTTTTTAGTACGGTTTGCTTTCCTGAACCAACCAATTTCACGTTTGACTTCATCCGGACAGGAGATGTTATTTCAAAGGTACCCGGCATTAATTTAACGGTGCCGCCAGTTTTGGACAATGCGTCAATAGCGTATTGTATTGATTGGTTATTAAAACCGGAAATGTCGGCTTTGTCACCACCAACCTTAATTTCTCTTTTCGAAAATTTGGGTGATATTAACGGATCTGTTTTGCTGTGGGTTTCCTGACCCATTAATGAAGACGTGCAACCCAAAAGAAGGATAAGCAGGAATAAATTCATCATTTTAAGGTTTTTGTTGGAATGCATTCAATAGTATTAAAATCTGATGAAGTGATACTGATCATTGTATAATTGATCAAAAATAATATATTTTTTATTGCCAAAAACTCATTAGGGACATTAATCAGAAAGGATCAATTTATATTCTCCCCAGATTATGTGTCAATAAGTCTTATAGCACCGTACAGGTTCAACCTCCGGCTAATCGGCAGGGGGTAGTTAAACAAATTTTTCAGAAAAATTCATCACCCTAACCCAGATAAACTGGAAATCCTAAATTCTAAATCCTAAACCCGTCCGACCGGCATACC
>JBNJFN010000116.1:0-8944 GCA_051746885.1 Bacteroidota bacterium
AAAACCACAACCATCGGAAAATTGGCCTACCAGTTTAAAAACAGTGGGAAAAAAGTTTATCTCGGAGCAGCCGATACTTATAGGGCTGCTGCAATCGATCAGCTTAAAATATGGGCCGATCGTGTAGGTGTACCGTTGGTCAAGCAGAAAATGGGTTCTGACCCGGCTTCAGTGGCATATGATACATTGAGCTCTGCCAAATCAAATGATGCCGATGTAGTAATAATCGATACGGCCGGCCGACTGCACAATAAGACCAACCTGATGAATGAGCTTGCCAAGATCAAACGGGTCATGAAAAAGGTTATTCCCGAAGCTCCGCATGAGGTTTTACTGATACTAGACGGTTCAACCGGCCAAAATGCCTTTGAACAAGCTAAACAATTTACTAAAATAACCGAAGTTAATGCTCTAGCATTGACAAAACTAGATGGTACAGCAAAAGGAGGAGTGGTCATTGGCGTTTCCGATCAATTCAATATACCTGTTAAATATATTGGTATAGGCGAAAAGTTGGAGGATCTACAGTTATTTGACAGAGAAGCCTTTGTGGATTCATTGTTCAAGGAGGAATAAGAGCAAATAAAAGTAGATGAAACGATTAGGTATCACTATTGTAAGCCTCGGATGTGCCAAAAACCTGGTGGATTCCGAATATTTATCACGACAGCTTTCCCTGAATGGTTATAATGTTGCTTTTGAAAAGACGGATGCAACTGATATTGTCATCATCAATACCTGTGGGTTTATCAATGATGCCAAACAGGAATCCATTGAAACCATTCTGGAATATGCCGACAGAAAAAATGGGAATAAGCTGAAAAGCCTTTACGTGATCGGATGCTTATCCCAGAGATATAAAAACGAGCTGGAGCAGGAAATTCCTGAGGTGGACGGATTTTATGGGGTATATGAACAGGAAGAGATTCTTAAAGAGCTCAATGCCCGTTATTTCGAAGATTATTATTACCAACGCAACCTGGCCACACCGAAACATTATGCCTATCTGAAAATAGCCGAAGGCTGTGACAGAAAATGTTCATTTTGCTCAATTCCTTATATAAAAGGGAGTTACACATCCAAACCTATAGAAGAAATTAAAAAGGAAGCTTTTTATCTTTCGGAACAGGGTGTTCAGGAAGTTAACCTTATCGCTCAGGATTTAACCCATTATGGCTATGACTTATATAAAAAAAGAGAGCTTCAAAAGGTGCTCGAGACATTATCCATATCTAATCAATTTCCCTGGCTTCGGCTTTTATATACTTATCCCGCTGGTTTTCCCGAAAAAGTGATTCATACCATAGCCCGGCATCCCAATATCTGCAATTACCTCGATATCCCCTTTCAACACATTAGTGATAAAATGCTGAGGAAGATGCGCCGGGGTATTAATTCAAAGCATACATATAAGCTTATTGATCTAATAAAAAAACACATACCTGATATTACCTTAAGAACAACTTTAATGGTTGGCCATCCCGGAGAAACCGACGAAGATTTCCGGAACCTTATGGATTTTGTCAGGGAAGTTCGGTTCGACCGCCTGGGTGTGTTCATTTATTCCGAAGAAGAGGGCACTTATTCTGCGCTCCATTATGAAGATGATGTTCCTCTTCATGTCAAACACCAACGGTGGGATGAAATTATGCAATTGCAGCAGGAGATCTCTTACAGAAAAAATGCTGGAAAAATCGGGGAAACATTGTCCGTTCTGATTGACAGGGAGGATGAACAGTATTATTACGGACGTAGCGAAGCTGACGCACCCGAGGAAGACAATGAAGTGATCGTTGAAAAAAGTCCGGAAAAACCACTGTCTATCGGAGCATTTTACCAGGTAAAAATTTCCAGGGCAGAACCCTATGATTTGTTTGGAAAAGCAGAAAACTGATTTAAGAAAATATAGCACAAAACATAAAAAACCTGCGGAAATTTTTCCGCAGGTTTTTTATAAATGCACTATATATCAAGAACTTACAATCTAAACCAAACTCTTAGCGACATTCAAGGCAGAATCGTAATCGGGTTCGTTTCCTATCTCCGGTACATATTCCACATATTTGACCTGGTCATTCTGATCTACTACCACTACGCCGCGGGCCAGAAGTCTTAATTCTTCTATCAGGAATCCGTATTTTGTGCCGAAATCCACATCTTTATGATCCGATAAGGTCGTTACCTTGTCGATGCCTTCAGCGTCACAAAACCTATTGAGCGCAAACGGCAAATCATTCGATATAGCCAGAATCTCAATATCGTCACTTAATCCTGCAGCTTCTTCGTTAAATTTCCGGTTTTGTTTAGAGCATACGCTTGTATCCACTGAAGGAAACACGGATAATATTTTTACCTTACCCTTGTAGTCGGATAACTTTTTTGGATTCAATCCAGTGTCCAGCACTGTAAAATCCGCGGCTTTATCGCCTTCCTTGATTTCGTTACCCAAAAGGGTAACCGGCTTACCTTTAAAGGTGACCTTATTTTGATTTTTTTTCATGATATTTAATTTTTATTGTTTTTTGTCTTTTTCGAAAGATCGGATACTGAATCATCCTTATGGGATTCGGATTCAGACTCGGATTCAACTTCTGACTTTTGTGACTTTTCCACATAAATGGTGATCTGATCGTTTTCCTTATCATAATCCACCTTCAACAGATCTCCTTCCTGAACTCCCTGTTTAATAATCGTTTCAGCCATCGGATCTTCCACATACTTCTGTATAGCCCGTTTTAATGGTCGTGCTCCAAACTGGGCATCATATCCTTTGTCAGCAATATAGCTTTTGGCTGTGTCCGATAATTCAACTTCATAACCCAGGTTATGCACACGGTCATACAATCCCTGAAGTTCAATATCGATGATTTCATAAATGTTTTCTTTACTCAGTGAGTTAAAGATAACTACATCATCGAGCCTGTTTAGGAATTCAGGGGCAAATGATCGTTTCAAGGCTTTTTGTATAACTCCTTTTGCAATTTCGTTACTGGACACGTTTCTGGATTGGGTTTCGAAACCAACACCTTTTCCAAAGTCTTTCAACTGGCGACTTCCGATGTTGGAAGTCATTATAATAATGGTGTTTCGGAAATCCACCCGTCTTCCAAGGCTGTCAGTAAGCTGCCCTTCATCCAGTACCTGCAGCAGCAGGTGGAAAACATCCGGGTGTGCCTTTTCGATTTCGTCGAGCAGAATCACCGAATAGGGTTTCCTGCGTACCTTTTCGGTAAGCTGGCCGCCTTCTTCATATCCAATGTATCCCGGAGGTGCTCCAACCAGTCTGGACACGCTGAATTTCTCCATATATTCGCTCATGTCCATTCTAATGAGGTTATCCGTAGAATCAAACAGATATTGGGTAAGTATTTTGGCCATCTGGGTCTTACCCACACCGGTCGGACCCAGGAAGATGAACGTGCCAATGGGCTTGTTCGGATCTTTCAATCCAGCTCGGTTTCTTCGGATGGCCTTAACTACTTTTTCAATGGCTTCATCCTGGCCAACCACATTCTTTCTCAACTCTTCATTCATCTTCATAAGCCGGGTGCCTTCAGCTTGTGCTATGCGCTGCACAGGTACACCGGTCATCATAGCTACAACCTGAGCCACTTCTTCCTCGGTTACCGTTTCCCGGTTTTTCTCCAGTTCCTTCTCCCAGTTGTTCTTTTCTTCTTCAAGTTTGGCCAGCATCTTTTTCTCCGAATCCCTGTAATTTGCAGCGGATTCAAAGTTTTGATTCTTCACAGCCGAAATCTTCTTCTGTTTTATATCTTCAATCTGCTGTTCCAGATCAAGTATCCGCTGCGGCACCACAATATTGGAAATGTGTACTCTTGATCCTGCCTCGTCCATGGCATCAATGGCCTTATCAGGCAGGTGGCGGTCACTGATGTATCTTTGTGTCAGATGTACGCAAGCTTTTATGGCTTCATCCGTATAGTTTACGTTGTGATGATCTTCATACCGCTCTTTAATGTTATTAAGTATCTCAATGGTTTCATCCGGTGTAGTAGGATCCACCATAACCTTCTGGAATCTCCTTTCCAGGGCTCCGTCTTTTTCAATATGCTGACGATATTCGTCAAGTGTGGTTGCTCCAATGGTTTGTATTTCTCCTCTGGCCAGAGCCGGCTTAAGCATATTGGCCGCATCCAGCGAACCGGTAGCTCCGCCGGCGCCTACAATGGTATGTATCTCATCGATAAACAGGATGATGTTGGGATTTTTCGAAAGCTCATTCAATATGGCCTTCATTCTTTCTTCAAACTGCCCCCTATACTTGGTGCCTGCAACTATTGAAGCCAGATCCAAAGTAACCACGCGTTTCTCAAAAAGAACCCTGGATACCTTTCTTTGAATGATCCGCATAGCCAGACCTTCTACAATGGCCGATTTACCCACTCCGGGTTCTCCAATAAGTACCGGATTATTCTTTTTGCGGCGACTTAAAATCTGAGCCAGTCGTTCTATCTCATCATCGCGTCCTACAATGGGATCGAGAGAGTTCTCCTCACCTGCCTTGGTCAGATCCATGCCAAAGTTATCCAGTACTGGAGTATCAGATTTGGCTTGGCCTTCAGACTGCTGACCTTTTTTACTGCCTCCAAAAGGAATATCATCCTCCTCTTCTCCAAAATCTGCCTTCGATTCCGTTTCTTTATACTTGCTTTCCAGCTCGAGCCGTACGTCATCATAATCAATGTCGAACTCACTTAACAACTGTGTTACCAAACTATTCTGGTCTTTCAGTATGGCCAGTATAAGATGTCCTGTATTGATGGTACTGCTGTTGAACGATTTGGCTTCAAGATATACCAGTTTTAAGGCTCGCTCCGCTGTCTTGTATAATGGAATGTTTTCTGTTTCTGTCATAACTTTATCGTTCGTCCTAATCCTGTCCTCAATCATCTTTTTCAGATGAATTAAGTCCACATCAAACGATTCCAGAATGTCTATAGCCAGTCCTTCTCCTTCTCTTAGCATTCCAAGCAGGAGATGCTCTGTGCCAATATAGGCATTACCAAGACGAACAGCTTCCTCTTTACTGTAGGTCAATACATCTTTAATTCTTTGTGAAAATTTTGCATCCATATGTAATCTTGTCTCCTTTCTTTGGTTAAGGTACTTTAGTAAGTTCCACAACCATTATTTTCCTGAATATTTAGGTCTAACGAATTTATAATTATACAAATTGTATTACAAATTTATGTTTTTCTTGTTCAGTAATTTTAAATATTCTATGGCACAAAGTTACAAAATCTATACCTAAAATCTATAAGAAATACCATACTTAGAATTTAAACAGTTTATTGTTAATAAAGTTTGAAATATTATAGGAAAGGACCCCAAAATATTAAATCGAATTTAGTAAATTTGTGTCCGGTTCAATTTAGAGTTAAAATTTTGTATCAAACTGATTAATAGACTATGGCAGAGGAAGAAAGACTTATTAAAATCAATATTGAAGATGAGATGAAGTCCGCATACATTGATTATTCGATGAGTGTGATTGTTTCGCGGGCTTTACCGGATGTCAGAGATGGTTTGAAACCCGTTCAGAGGCGGGTTTTGTTTGGGATGTCTGAACTCGGTCTTTATCATAACAAATCCTACAAAAAATCAGCGAGAATAGTAGGGGAAGTATTGGGTAAATACCATCCTCACGGAGATTCTTCTGTATATGAATCAATGGTGCGTATGGCCCAGCCGTGGTCCCTGCGTTATCCGTTGGTAGACGGGCAGGGAAATTTTGGCTCTATGGACGGAGACGGACCAGCAGCCATGAGGTATACCGAGGCACGTCTGCAAAAGATATCGGCTGAAACACTGAAGGATATAGATAAGGAAACCGTTGATTTCCAGTTAAATTTTGACGACACGCTAAAAGAACCTACCGTTCTTCCCACAAGAATTCCCAATCTCATAATTAACGGAGCTTCAGGTATTGCTGTAGGAATGGCTACCAATATGCCACCACACAATCTTTCCAATAGCATTGATGCCATCATTCAGTATATTGACAACCGTGAGGTATCGGTGGATGAACTTGCCGAAACCATTCAGGCTCCTGATTTTCCCACCGGTGGTATCATTTACGGAATGCAGGGAGTTAAAGATGCTTATCGCACGGGAAGGGGCAGGGTTTTGCTTAGGGGGAAGGCCACTATAGAAACCGATAATAACGGAAAAGAAAAAATTGTGGTGACCGAGGTACCTTACCTGGTGAATAAGGCTGAAATGATCAGAAAAACGGCAGACCTGATCAATGACAAAAAAATTGAAGGGGTGGCCAATGTCAATGATGAGTCGGACCGGGAAGGCACCCGCATTGTTTATGACCTGAAGCGGGATGCCGTGGCGAACATCGTTTTAAATAAGCTTTATAAGCAAACCCAGCTTCAGACGAGTTTTGGCGTTAACAACATTGCACTGGTAAATGGCAGGCCGAAGTTGTTGAATCTGAAAGATCTGATTGAAAAGTTTGTTGAACACCGCCATGATGTTGTTGTGCGCCGAACCCAGTATGAACTGCGTCAGGCCCAGGAACGGGCGCACATTCTGGAAGGGTTGCTTGTAGCTTTGGATCATCTGGATGAAGTAATCACCCTGATCCGCAATTCTGATACCCCGGAAACGGCCAGAAATGAATTGATGAGCCGTTATGAGCTTTCCGAAGTGCAGGCCAGAGCAATTCTGGATATGCGTTTGCAGAAGCTTACCGGCCTGGAAAGAAATAAGGTGAAAGAAGAACATGCCGAACTGCTCAAACAGATCAATTATCTGAAGAGCGTGCTGGAGGATGAGGAGCTGCGCATGAAAATCATTAAAGATGAGCTTCTGGAGGTGAAAGAGCAATATGGAGAAGGACGCAGAACGGCCATTGAATATGAAGCAGGCGAATTCAATCCGGAAGATTTCTATGCCAACGAGGATATGGTAGTGACCATATCCCATCTGGGATACATCAAAAGAACACCGGTAACGGAATATAAAAAGCAGGGCAGAGGAGGAGTAGGTGTTAAGGGAAGCAATACCAGGGGTCAGGATTTTCTGGAACATATGTTCATCGCCTCCATGCATAACACCATCCTCTTTTTTACTGAGGCCGGTCGTTGTCACTGGTTAAAGGTCTATGAGGTTCCTGAGGGATCTAAAAATTCTAAAGGCCGTGCCATACAGAATTTAATCAATATTGCACCGGAAGATAAGGTACAGGCACACATCAATGTGAAAACTCTTCAGGATGAGGAATATGTAAATAACAACTACATTCTGCTGTGTACCAAACGTGGCATTATCAAGAAAACTTCTCTGGAAGCCTATTCGCGGCCACGTCAGAATGGCGTAAACGCCATTACTATAAGGGAAGGTGATCAGCTGCTTGAGGCCAAACTAACCACCGGCGAGAGCGATATCATCCTCGCTTCCAAAGAAGGCAAAGCCATCCGTTTCAATGAGAAAAATGTCAGGGCAGTAGGCAGGACTGCTGCCGGTGTAAGAGGAATGACCCTCGCTTCAGAAGAGGATGAAGTAGTAGGTATGGTTTGTATTGAAGAAGGGGAGGAGAACATCCTGGTGGTTTCCGAGAAAGGTTATGGGAAACGCTCTAAATTAGAGGATTACAGAATAACCAACCGGGGTGGAAAAGGTGTTAAAACGCTGAACATTACTAAGCGTACAGGAAAACTGGTAGCCATAAAAGGTGTGGCTAATAAAAACGATCTGATGATCATCAACCGCTCCGGTATGACCATCCGGCTGGCCGTTTCAGATATACGGATTACGGGCCGGGCCGCACAAGGAGTAAAACTTCTTAACCTTAGAAACGGAGATTCTATTGCTGCTGTTAGTCAGATTCATTTGGAAGAGAGTGAAGAAGATCAATTCGGACCGGAAGACAGCAACGGAAGTGATAACTGGACGGAAAACAACAACGGTGAGCAGTGGAAAGAATGAGGCTTCTGAACATAAATTCCTTCAATATTTTATAAGGAATTTTGACGAAATTCAATAAAAGTTTTATTTTTGCCACAACAACAAAATGGAATAAAAACATAAAAATGGATAACATGAAACAAAGAAAGATTTTATTTCCAGCCTTAATTCTCGGAATCATGGTATTGGTTATCAGTAGCTGTAGTGATAAAATGTATGTGAACCGGGCAATTACATGGGCTGAAGACGGTGAAAGACTGGATACAGCTTTAAAGTCAGTGGAAAAAGCTACGAAATTAGAAGAAACAAAGGACTGGCCAAAAACTTATTATGCCCAGGGTTTTATTTACCAGAAGATATACGAGAGTGAGGACAGCGAGTTCAACCAACTGGTAGAAGATCCTTTATTCAAGGCTTTTGACCAATATGAGAAAGCCTATGAAATGGATGAAGAGGATAAGTTCACCGGAAATATCGACGCGGCCATGTTCAACGTTCATCAATATTTTATTGAGGACGGAGTGCAGGCATTTAAGGATGAGGATTACGAGGGTGCTTTCAGAAATTTCAAATATGCATTAAAGGCTTCCGACATGCCTATTTTTGAGGAAACGATAGACACGGCCATCATGTTCAATGCCGGTATTGCAGCCCAAAATATGGAAGATTGGGAAAATGCCGCTAAATATTACGACATGGCAGCTGAGTATGATTATGGTGAGGAGAGGACATACCTTCTCTTGAATAATGCTTATTTACAGGCAGGCGATACCGCCCAGGCAGTGGAAGCGCTAAAAGAGGGATTTGAAAAATATCCTTCAAACGAAGATATGCTTGCTAGTCTGATTAATTATTATCTGCTGGAAACAGATCATCCCGAGGAAGCCTTGAAATATATTGAAGAAGCCCAGGAGCAGTTTCCGGATAATCCCGATTATTTCGCCGCAGAAGGACAGATATATGACCAGATGGAGGAATATGAAAAGGCTCAGGACAGATATAAAAA
>JBNJFN010000117.1:0-8837 GCA_051746885.1 Bacteroidota bacterium
ACGGTTGCTGGCCTCTGATCTGGCCAATAAACATGAGGTAGAACTCCCCCGGCAACAAGTTGGGAGCTCTATTATACCGGGAAAAGTGAATCCAGTGATCCCTGAATTTGTGATTGGCGCAGTACATAAAATTTATGCCAACGACAATCTGGTTTCCTCCCTGGCGGGTCAGGGAAATCTTGAACTGAATCCATACACACCGTTAATTGGTCATGCCATTATTGAGAGTCTGAAGTTACTGAGGGCCATCAATCAAACCCTGAAAGATAATATGATGGAGCAATTAACCGTTAATACCAGAGTTGCCTTGGAGCGGCTGTATCAGAGCCCGTCAATAGCTACAGCCTTAAGCCCTTATGTCGGATACAATAAGGCTGCAGATTTAGCCCGTTTAATGAAAGAAAAAAATATAAATATATTTGATGCCAATGACCATTTTCAATATATGGAACAGGGAAAGCTGAAGTCCTTGCTTTCCTCTGATAATTTACTGAAAATGGGTTTCATGATCAACGATCTTTTGGAATCCTGATGATTTAAGGCAAAATTGTTATAAGATCCGTAAAATAATGATATAAATATGAACAAAGGAAAAGAATCGAAGCCGCATCTTGGGTTGTATGGGAGAAGAAACAATGGGAAAAGTTCATTGATTAATCAGCTCGCAAATCAGGATATTGCCATTGTGTCCGATTATGCCGGTACAACTACCGATCCGGTAAAGAAATCATTTGAGATTACAGGATTCGGACCTGTGGTTCTGGTTGATACTGCAGGCATTGATGATACCGGCGAGTTAGGTGAGAAGAGAAGATCTAAAACACGCTCTTCAATCAAGACAATTGATCTGGGAATTTTGGTTATAACCCACAACATTTTCGGTGATTTTGAGCGAAAAGTAATTGATGAATTCAGCAAAAATTATACTCCATTTTTTGTTGTCCATAATAAATCGGATTTGGAGCCATTAGATACAGGATTGAAAAAACAAATCCGGGAAGAATATAATTGTGATGTCATTGATTACAGTATTTTAAATGGTTATAATTCTGAGATCATTATACAAACCATTAAGAAAACCATCCCTGAGTCTGCCTTTAAAATTCCCTCACTTGTCGGCGATTTACTAAGTTATGGAGATATTGTGCTTTTAATTACTCCTATTGATATAGAAGCCCCGGCCGGACGGTTAATTTTACCTCAGGTTCAAACCATACGTGATATTCTGGATAATGATGCGGTCAGTATTATCCTTAAGGAGCGAGAGGTAGATGCTTTTCTTAAATATACGGGGATTAAGCCAAAATTGGCCATCACCGACAGCCAGATGTTCGCCAGGGCAGATTCTTCAGTGCCTCAGGATATTCCTTTGACCAGTTTCAGTATTGTCTTGGCACGTTTCAAGGGAGATTTTGAGAATTATTTGAAGGGTACCCCAAGAATTTCGGAATTAAAAGACGGGGATCGTGTTTTATTGTTAGAATCTTGTACGCATCATGTTTCTTGCGACGATATTGGAAGGGTGAAAATTCCCCGCTGGATAACTAATTTTACCGGGAAAAATCTGGAATTTGAGGTTATATCCGGATTGAATGATTTACCCCGGGATATTCAGGAGTATGCTTTGGTAGTGCAATGTGGTGGCTGCATGATTACACGTAAACAGTTGATAAATAGGATAAGACCCGCTGTAGAGGCTGGGGTGCCTGTCACCAATTACGGAATGTCAATTGCCTATGTGCAGGGAATCTATCACCGTGCTATAGCTCCTTTTGTAAGTCAGGAGATTGAAGCAATGGATTATCTATAATGCTTCATATGAAGCAGGACTCTGCATTCTTTCAGAAAACACTCTTATTTCAATCACCCTTTATAGGTATGTTTTTACAAAGAAATGACTTCCTTTGTAAAAAATGTCCAAATTGTTTTTAAATATTTTGTTTTATGAGAAAATTGTGTTAACATTATAATATAAAAATGAATATTTTTGATTTTTTAATGTTCTGGCTTTTAATTAAATATTAATGTAGGATGATTCATGGAAGAGTTTTGGGACGAAAGATATGATACCAAGGAATTTGTATATGGTAAGGCTCCAAATGCTTTATTTAAGGATTTTATAGACAATGCCACCCCTGGGGGATTGCTTTTACCTGCTGAAGGTGAGGGAAGAAATGCTGTTTATGCTGCTTTGAAAAAATGGGATGTTACTGCATTCGATTTTAGCAGAAAAGCCAAAGCGAAGGCCATAAAACTGTCAGCCGAATATAATGTTAATATTGAATATCAAATTTCATCCATAGAGGCCTTTCAGGCAAGCCGGAGTTTTGATGCAGTGGCCCTGATTTTTCTTCACCTACCGCCGGAAACCAGGCAGAAAATGCATCGCAAACTGATCAAATTCCTTAAGCCTGGCGGATATTTTCTAATGGAGGTTTTTAGCCGTAAACAGATCCATTACAATACCGGTGGTCCGAAAAATTTCTCACTTTTATATAATGGTCAGGAGTTGATCGATGATCTTAAATCGTTAGAATTGGTTCATTATAAGGAAAAACGACGGGGACTCAATGAGGGATACTACCATAAAGGAGAGGCTGAGGTCATTCAGCTGATCGCCCGAAAATTAAATTGACAGGGATTAAGGATTCACAATTTCAACATGGTAAACTTTTCCCCAGCGTTTACCTGTAAGAAACAGCCTTTGATTTTCTTGATCATAGGCGATTCCATTCAGCACATTGTCCTTATCGTTTTTGTATTGTTCAGGTACCAGCTTGCTACAGTCGATTTTTTCCAACACTTTGCCCGTTTTGGGATCAAAACTGATGATATAGGATTCCTGCCATATATTGGCGTAGACCCTACCATTAATGTATTCCAGTTCATTAATATCTTCAACGGGGCCTTTGTGGTTATATACTTTTATCCGGCTTATTTCATTAAAATTTTCGGGATCAAGAAAATATATTGTTGAAGTTCCGTCGCTCATGATCAGTCTTTCCCCATCTGTGGTTAAACCCCAGCCTTGTGTAGGGTATTTTACTTTATTGAGCAGCTTAAGACCATCCTTATCGTATACAAATCCTGTTTTTGAAGTCCAGGTAAGCTGAATGATTTTACCGTTGATTGCTGCTATGCCCTCCCCGAAATATTCATTAGGTAATGAATGACTATTAACCAATTCTCCGGTCTCCAATTCAACTTTCCTCAATGAGGATCTTCCTTTTTTTCCTGTACCTTCATATAAAAAACCATTCTCATAAAAAAGACCCTGGGTATATGCATTGGGATCGTGGGGATAGGTTTCTACTATTTGTACTGTCAATTGTTTGGGTTGAGTATCCGAGAGGAATTTTAATGACTGATAATGTGATTCCTTCTTTCCATTACTGAGAAAAACTTCCACTTTAAAAGTGTTGTTTCCCACTGGCAGATTTGAAGTGGGGATATCGATTGCATTATATTCTCCGGTAATGGTGTTTTGAAGATTAGAATTGGAGTAGGTTTGTACGGAGTCAACGGCGATTGAATCAGGAATAGAAAGGTCAAATTGAACCAAATCTCCGATTACATAGTTCTCTTTTTCATTGGGAAAGGTAAGTTTGGAAACTTTCTGGTAATTCTCTTCTTTTGCCTTTTCTGAAATGGATCCGTTTGCTTCCTCTTGCTTCTGGCTTTTTTTGTCAGAACAAGAGTTGACCATTAAAAATGAGAGCAATAATATCGAGTATTTTATCATAGGCCATATATTGAATTTCATGTTTTTATCTGAAAATTCTTTTTAAAATTGAGGTCCTGGGTTTGCCATAAACCTGGGATTCCTTTACATCCTTATATATCTCCGGATTCATTATTTTCCAGACTTCACTCCAACCGGGGAATCCCCCGAGATTTCTGTCATCTATATAGATGTCAGCAGCAATTTTACGACTGATTGTCTCATTAAAATGCTCTTCCGGATAGTTTTTGTTCACAGCATAAAATTCGATTCCATTCTCCCTGCAGAAGTTAACCGCCTCATCAAGTTTTTTCCCTGAACGGTAAGTCCAGAGAATCAGAAGGTATCCTTTTTTTTGTAACTCTAAAAGGGTTTCAAAAGCAAACAACTTTGTCTTACCAATTTCAGGATACTTGTTTTCCACGATTGTGCCGTCAAAATCTACTGCGATTTTCATAAAGATATTTTATGCAAAGATAAAATATCTTTATGAAAATTTAGGATGATCAGTTTACCGGGATTCATTATTACCCTCTCCGTTAAATGAATACATTAGAGAGAAAATGTTTGAATACAGGGCTATTGACCGGTCTCCCAGATCGGTAAGGGAATAATCCAGGGAAATGTTTTTATAGTGTACACCTACTCCAATATTCGGTTGATAATCAATGGTCTGCTCTCCGTTTATTCCTTCTGTTTTTTGAATATTGCCTATTCCCAGACGCAAATATATTAATTGACTGTAATTGAATTCTGCACCCAAGCGTGGATCTACGCTTAATACGTTTGATGTGACCAATGAATGCCTTCTTCCATCGGAAAGCATGTTCAGGTTTAATTCAAACAACGCTTCAATGTCTCGGGTAATGGGGATATAGTAGGCTGTTCCTAGTGTCACTTTGGGTAAAGTGAGTTCAATATTGTTCTCCGGTGCGAAATTAAAGGTACTGTCGTCGACTTCTATTTTCAATTCGTCTTCGTTATAGCTCCAGGCATTAAAAGTGGTTGTCACATCACGGATCATTCCTCCGAACTGCCATTTGTCCATCCTGTATTGTATACCTAGGTCGAATCCGAATCCCCAGGCAGAAGCAAAACTTCCTACATTGCGATGGATGATCTTGGCATTACCTCCATAGTAAAGGTTTTTAACAGGTGATTTTCTGGAATAGGAGAAGATAAAAGCATAATCTGCAGCCGAAAAGTAGCTGATTCTGTCATAGTCAATGTTTCCTTGATTGTCTATGAGTTCTGTAGTATTGGGTATGTTGTCGACACCAAAACGTAGCACTGATGCTCCTATATGTTGGGTTGAGTCAATCTTCATGGCACCTCCGAGATAATCATATTTGGCAATTCCCGTAAAGTACTCTGCATGCATGGCACCCAACTCATAATTATTCTTTATCCTGGATAATCCTGCAGGATTCCAGTATCCTGAAGTTACATCATTAATATGCGCTACCGTTGCATTGGCCATTCCAAAGGCTTTTGCCCCTATGCCAAGGGATAAAAATTCATTGCTGTATTTGGCGGTTTGGGCTTTACCAAGAAATGGCTGTAAGGCTATGATAAACAGGGCCAAATACTTATACATCTCGCAATATATTTTTGTTTGGTTTACGAAACTACTTAATTTAACTTATTTTTGTGCAAAATATTGCTAAATGTTTTACAGTATAAGGAACTTGCGGACACACATACCCAATATTATTACTGTACTCAACCTTTTATTCGGCTGTTTGTCAATTGCATGGGCTTCGCATCACCATTTCGGGATTGCTGCAACATTTATTTTTATAGCTGCCATAATGGATTTTTTAGATGGTCTGGTTGCAAATCTTTTGAAAGCCTATTCCCCGATTGGCGCCCAGCTTGATTCATTGGCTGACATGGTAAGCTTTGGGCTTGCCCCAGCATTTTTGATTTTTATTAATAATTTCATAGTGTTTTCATCTTCTTTGCAATCTCAATCCCTTTTATCCCTGAGCTGGATTTTCGGAATTCTCCTTTTCCTGCCTTTTATATTGAGTGTTTTTGCAGCCTTGAGACTGGCAAAATTCAATATTGATACCCGGCAAAAAGCTTACTTTATTGGTTTGCCCACTCCTGCAATGGCGCTTTTCTTCGCTTCTGCTGTATACTTATTTCAAAGCACTGAAATACAAATTGTTTATACGATAATGAATAACATTTTCTTTTGGGATGGATTTGCCATTTTGTTTTCATTCCTTATGGTATCGGAAATAAAAATGATTTCTCTTAAATTTCGAAGTGTTAGATGGGCTGATAATCAATTTCAATATGTATTTATTGGAATTTCTGTTATTTTATTGGTATCATTGCATGCAATAAGTATACCCCTTATAATATTATTTTATATAATATTATCATTTGTTTATCATATATTTAATGCAAAAACAGTTTAACTATGAAAAAATATATTGCTGAAATCAATGTAATGCCCTTAAAAAACCTGCTTGATCCTCAAGGTAAAGCCGTGTATAATAGCATGCAAAAAATTGGATTTAATGAGGTTTCTTCTGTTAGGATCGGTAAACATATCACCATGGAACTTGAAGCTAAAAGTAAGGAAAAAGCCATGGAAAAGGTAAATGAAGCCTGTAATAAGATTCTTGCCAATCCGGTTATGGAAGGATATGATTACACTGTAAAAGAAGCAGATAATTAATTCGGGAAATTGGATTTAAAGTTCCATTTATACAGGATGGAAATCATTTGCATTCCTTTAATATATACAGTTGGTGCGGGGAACCTGTATGATAATCTTCCCTGTTTTTGAAGTTAATTCCGGCAAAGTAAAAATTTGTCTTACATTCATATAATATAACGCCATTATTGTTTCAAAGTATACCTTCACGATGTAATTCGTAAGTCATTTACAAGCAAATTTTTATATCTGGTTTTCACTATTAATTTACTTTTTAAGATTTTTAAAAGTGAAGGGGATACAATGATTTATCCCATAAAAATTATGAATTTATCAAAAAACATTATATTTTTGCGGTTCTCTTATTAATTCTTTAGTATTTAGCGTCTTATGCTAAGACTCCGAGATATAAGAGAGTCACATTAAAACAGAATAATTTTTCAAATTAAAAAGGAAATTAATTGGGTATTTATTGAAAAAAAAATACCTTTGCAAACCGATTTTGGAAACAGTGATTTAAACTAAACTGATTATATGCCAACAATACAGCAATTAATTAGGAAAGGACGAAAGCAAACAGAGAAGAAGAAAAAATCTCCGGCTTTGGAGTCATGTCCTCAGAAAAGGGGGGTTTGTACCAGAGTATACACAACCACCCCAAAGAAGCCGAATTCTGCAATGCGTAAAATTGCGAGGGTTAGACTGACCAACGGCAAAGAAGTGAATGCTTATATTCCGGGAGAAGGACATAATCTTCAGGAACACTCCGTTGTTTTGATTCGCGGAGGCAGGGTGAAAGATTTGCCGGGAGTTAGATATCATTTGGTTCGTGGAACATTGGATAGCTCTGGTGTCGAAGGCCGATTGCAGGGTAGATCAAAGTATGGTACCAAAAGACCTAAAAAGTAATCAATAAAGAGCAACAAAAAAATGAGAAAGTTTAAGAATAACCAACAGGATCGTTTGCCTGATCCAAAATTCAATGAAACCTTAGTAACAAGGTTTGTAAACGATCTGATGCATGATGGAAAAAAATCATTGGCTTTCAAAATCTTTTATGATACGCTGGATATTGTTGGAGAAAGGATGAAGAACGATGAGAACACGCCTTTGGATATATGGAAAAAGGCTCTGGAAAATGTAGCTCCTGTTGTTGAGGTGAAAAGTCGAAGAATCGGAGGAGCCACTTTTCAGGTACCACAGGAGGTAAATCCAGAAAGAAAAACGTCAATCAGCATTAAAAATCTTATAAAATATGCCAGGCAGCGGAGTGGTAGGGGCATGAAAGAAAAGCTGGCTGCCGAAATTATGGCTGCCTATAACGAAGAAGGAGGAGCTTTTAAACGAAAAGAGGAAATTCACAGAATGGCGGAGGCAAACAAGGCTTTTGCGCATTTTAGATTTTAATTGGATTATAGTTTAATTTGTAGTTGTATAAGAGAAAAGAGGATAAAATTAAGGAATGAATAAGGCATTACAATATACAAGGAATATAGGGATTATGGCACATATTGATGCCGGTAAAACTACCGCTACGGAGCGGATGCTTTATTATGCCGGTATTACCCATAAAATAGGGGAGGTGCATGACGGAGATGCTCAGATGGACTGGATGGTTCAGGAACAGGAAAGAGGAATCACCATCACATCTGCTGCAACGACTTGTTTTTGGAAATATAGGGATAATGACTATAAAATCAATATTATTGACACACCAGGCCACGTAGATTTTACAGTTGAAGTGGAACGATCGCTGCGTGTACTAGACGGAGCGATTGCTGTTTTCTGTGGAGTGGGAGGCGTTGAACCCCAATCCGAAACAGTTTGGCATCAGGCTGATAAGTACGGTGTGCCCAAAATCGCGTTTGTTAATAAGATGGACCGGCAAGGTGCTGATTTTTATTCCGTCGTGAATCAGATTAAAGATAAACTGAAGGCCAACCCCATACCGTTACAGATTCCCATTGGTGCTAGTGATACCTTTAAAGGCGTGGTTGACCTTATTGAGAATAAGGCTGTTGTTTGGATCGAGGATGAAGCTTTGGGCACCAATTACGAATATCAGGAGATTCCAGAAGAATTAAAAGAAGAAGCGGAAAAATACAGAAATCAACTTATCGAAGCGGTTGCAGAATATGATGATGCCCTTCTGGAAAAATTCTTCGAAGATCCGGCTTCCATTACCAGTGATGATATGATGGATGCCATTCGCAGAGCCACTATTGACATGAGTATTGTACCTGTTCTTTGCGGTTCTGCTTTCAAGAACAAGGGAGTTCAAAAATTACTGGATGCTATAATAAGTTTCTTACCAAGTCCTGTTGATATAAGCGCTATTGAGGGATTGCATCCCAGAACCAGTGAAAAGCTTTACAGAAAACCCGATGTAGAAGAGCCTACTTCAGCCCTTGTATTCAAAATTGCTACCGACCCATTTGTTGGGAG
>JBNJFN010000118.1:0-8764 GCA_051746885.1 Bacteroidota bacterium
GCGAAAGGCCCTGCTTATAATTCTGATATGGATAAGACAGAATCGAAAGATACGGCCTGGCCTGCCTATCGTCATGATGCTGCACGGAGCGGTTATATAGCGGCCTCTGTGCCCACGGATTTAAAGCGGAGTTGGGAGGCCGAACTGCCTGCCTCACCCAGCAGCCCTACAGTGGCAGAAGGAAAAATGTTCGTGGCCTCGACAAATTCCCATACGGTATACGCTTTGGATGCCAATACAGGGAAAAAACTCTGGAACCATACCACAGGTGGCAGAGTGGATACTCCGCCTACTTACTATAAAGGCCGGGTGCTTTTTGGCTCCCGGGATGGATGGGTCTACTGCCTGGATGCCGCAGACGGAACCCTCGCCTGGCGTTTCCGGGCCGCCCCCATGTCACGATTGATCCTTGATCATGGCCGGCTGGCATCCGCATGGGGGCTACATGGCAGTGTCCTCATTCACGAGGGCAAGGCCTACGTGAGTGCAGGACGTTCCTCTTTCCTGGATGGGGGAATTTATGTTTACGTGCTGGACCCCCGGACCGGTGAGATCCTCCAGAAGGAGCAGGTATACAGCTACCACATGCAGCAGGATATGGAGGACAGGACTGGATTGGAATTACCCTACGATATGCCGCCCGAACACCCCGGAGCCCTCAGTGATATTTTGCTGACAAACGGCGATCATGTCTATATGCGCCATCTTCAGTTTAATGCCGGTGACATTTCCAAACATCAATTGGCTGGAGACAGGGCGACTCTAGATGAGGTGTTGAATTCCATAGAAAATCGGGAAGATGCACATGATTTTAAATACACTGGCCAGCATCCGGGAAGTGGAAAACAATTGTTGTCAAACTCCGGGCTATTAGATGATACGTGGTTCAATCAAAGTTACTGGAGTGTCAATGGTATAGCTCATTCTCGCATGTTGTGTTTCAACGATGAGCAAATTTTTGGGCTCAAGGCTTTCGAAGGATCCGGACGCCATGACCGGTCCACTTTTGCTCCCCGCAAGGAAGATTATACACTGTTTTCCGTGAAAAGTAAGAGCGGGAAGAATCAATGGAGCACGAAGATACCCTTACGGGTCAGGGCAATGGTCCTTGCCGGGGATAAGCTGTTTGTGGCAGGTCCGCCCAATGAGGTACCGGAAGAGGATCCGTGGGCCGCATTTGAGGGCAAAAAAGGCTCGGAACTTTGGGTATATTCGGCCTCAGATGGAAAGAAGCTGGCCAGATATAAGCTGGGTGCCAAACCTGTTTATGATGGTATGATGGCCACGCAGGGGCGGCTGTATATATCTCTGCAGGATGGCCGCGTGCTTTGTCTTGAAGGTAAGTGATTGTCGAAGCCCGGTCAATATGGATTCATTCTTAGCTTTATTGATACAATTATGCTATCACTCCCAATAATTTTGTTATTTTAACAAAATTTCAGGTCTAATTTTTTTAAAAGCAATATTCTGGCAATGATCTCTTCTCCTTTTTGGGTGATCCGATATCTATTCGTTTTAGGCAATTTACTGACCAATTTATGAGCTCTTAATTTCGCAATTAACCTTGTTATTTGTCCGCTTATTTGAAGTTTATTTTCTCATCGGCACCCATTTTTTAGTGCCCGTTGGATCAGGATTACGAATTTTAAATGCATTGGCATTGTTAATGCAAAAAAGTAAAAAAATAAAGCTAAACTACTTAACTCTGAGCATGGTACTTATCATCAGGTTAAGAGAAATTTGTTTGCAGCTATGGCTGCGGTAAGTATATTATGAAGCAGGAGTGTGGGTAAAAAGCACTGAAAAAATAAATTTTCGGAAATATGTGAAATATCCTTTAAATTTGTTATATTGTTCCTTGAATACAAGGAAATATAATATAAAGTGATACTTACCAAAAAATAATTTTATGAAATCAAAAGAGAAGAATACTACCCGACGTGACTTTATTAAAAAGTCAGCAATTGCTTTATCAGCTTTTACAATAGTTCCCCGAGATGTTCTGGGAGGCAGTGGTTTCATTGCGCCAAGCGATAGAGTAAATATCGGGATGGTTGGGTGCGGTGGCATGGCAAATAATACCATCAGGGGACTTTTAAAGCTTGATGATGTTCGAATAACAGCGATTGCAGATCCGGCCAAGTTGTGGAAAAACAATAATAATACTTTATATGATTCTTATACTGGATGGGGCCCGACCAAAAAATTTCTTGAATCGTATTATGCTGCTGAGAAAACACCTGATCAATCTATTCAAGTATATGAAGATTTTCGTGAGATGCTGAAGAAAGAAAAGGGACTTGATGCAATAGTATGTTCGACACCTGACAATAACCATGCTTATGTTTCAATTACCGCTATGCGTGCAGGTAAACATGTTTATTGTGAAAAGCCGTTAACGCATAACATCTGGGAATCAAGGAAAGTTCGTGAGGTAGCTAGGGAAACGGGTGTGGCAACCCAAATGGGTAATCAGTTACACGCCCTTGACGGTTTGCGTCAAACGGTTGAATATCTCCGTGCAGGTGTTATAGGCAAGGTTGAAGAGGCACATATATTTGTTCCTGCAACCAGGTGGCTTCCCGGACACACCGGAGGATACCCCAAATCATCTGATCCTGTTCCTGAAGGATTTAATTGGAATCTGTGGCTTGGGCCAACACCCTGGCGTGTTTATAATAAGATGTATACGCCTGTAACATGGCGTGATTTCTGGGATTTTGGTTGCGGGGCTCTTGGTGATTTTGCTTGTCATGATATGGATATACCAACCTGGGCGTTTAATCTCCATACTCCCGAAAGCGTAGAAGTTTATCCGGCAGGCAACGGAGGCAGTGCCGAAATTGCTGCCTATGGAGAAATTGGCTATTACAAATTTCCTGCTGATGGAGAACAATCCCCATTAAATCTTACTTGGTATTCAGGAGGTTTGCAGCCCCGGGTGCCGGATTTATTGCCCCGTGATGTTTCCTTACCCTCAAGGGGTGCTATGTTTGTCGGTGATAAAGGGGTTATTCTTATTAATGGGCCCGGCAGTTCACCACAGATTTTCCCTGAAACCCTGCGTAACTCTTTTACTCCCCCTGAACCATCAATTCCCCGCTCCAAGGGTCATCACCGTGAATGGATAGATGCCATAAAAGGAGGGCCTGCAGCTATGTCAAACTTCGAATACGGGGCCAGGCTGAATGAAATCACACATTTAGGGGTGCTTTCGTTGAGGTTGGGCGGCAAGAAAATTTATTGGGATAGTAATAACATGAAGGCCGTCGGTTTACCTGAAGCAGATGAGATTATCCGTGAACCGGTAAGAAAAGGTTGGGAGATGGTATAAGGAAAATAGGATAAAGAGAGGAAAACAAGTTGTAGTGATAAGAAAAAAAGGTGAAATAGGAATAATTAAAAATGAGGTTATTTTCCGTGGCGGATGGTTATAATCCATTGTTAACGGCTGATGGCTTTCGAACCAACAATTGAATTTAAATATTGTGGAATATTAAATAATTTATTTATGGAAAAGATAGTATTAGGAATTTTTTCTCATCCCGACGATGCGGAACTTATGTGCACAGGCACGTTATCATTGCTAAAGAAAGCAGGGTGGAAGGTACATATTGCAACAATGTCTCCCGGAGATAAAGGTTCGGACGAATACTCAAGAGAAGAATTGATTAACATTAGAAAAGCAGAGGCAACAAAATCTGTAGAATTGTTAGGAGGAACGTATCATTGCCTTGAATTTGAAGATGTGTATATATTCTATAACCGGGAATCGATCGATAAAACAACAGCATTAATCCGAAAAATTAGACCCACTGCCGTTTTTACTGCAAGTCCCACGGATTATATGGTAGATCATGAAATGACAAGTCTGATTGTTCAAACAGCATGTTTCGCTTGCGGGATGAAAAATATGGAAATTAGTGAAAGGCCTTTCGAAACAGTACCCTATTTGTATTATACCGATGCTATGGAAGGTAAAGATAAATTTGGAAATTCAGTCCAACCTGCAATGTATGTTGATATTTCAGAAGAGATATCCATTAAGGAGAAAATGCTTGCCTGTCATGAAAGCCAACGCAATTGGTTGTTAAGACACCATAAAGTAGATGAATATATTCTTGCTATGAAAAGGTTTGCCGGGATAAGAGGGAAGGAAATCAACACGGAATATGCTGAAGGTTTCAGGCAACATCTGGGTCATGGATTTCCTCAGGATAATATTCTGAAAGACATTCCTGGTAGTTTAGTAGTAACCAAGTAAATTTTTAAGTTAAATTCTAAAAGAAAAATATCATGGCACGAAAATTAAGTATGTTAGCACCCGAGTGGTGGGATTATACCACTTTAGATGCTGAGTTGTTAAAGGATGCAGCCAAACTTACACATGAAGATGTCCAGGCACTATCCAGGGAAGGGTTTCAGGTTGTATTCTATGATACCTTAGAGGATTTTTATCTTGCCGAGGCCCTTGAATATATTAAAGCATGGAAGCAAGCAAGTGCAGATAATCCTGTGGGCATATGCGGGCCCATTGGTCCTGTTGAGCAATTGCCATTGGTGGCACGCCTTGTAAACGAACTTCGTCTGGATCTATCAAATGCTCATTTTTGGGGGATGGATGAGTGGTTTGTTAACGGCAAAGAAATTGATCCGACAAGCCATATTTCTTTTGAAAAGGCAGACAGAGATTTATGTTTCGACCGGATAGATAAAAAACTCAGGATGCCTGAATCCAATTTACATTTTCCTAAAGCTGATACAAGTGCTTTTATTCGTAGTTGGGAAAATGGTATTCGGTGTGCAGTGATGCAGGGGGGTCAAGGGGATATTAAACATTGGGCATTCAATGATCCGGTAAAAAGGGAGGGCAAATATAAGGATGTTCCGCCCACTCCCGAAGAATATAGAAAGCTTTCTACACGTGTGGTAGATCTTCATCCCGTGACATGTATGCAGAATGCACGTACTAGTGCAGGAGGTGTCGTAACTGATATTCCAACAAAAGCTATTACAGTAGGACCAGTAGAAACCTGGAAAGCCGAAAAAATATCTATATGGCATGCAGGAACACATGATAATCCATTCGGACAGAGATTAACTGCCCTGATGATTAGTAAAGGAATAGAAGATAGTTCTGTGCCCATGTCATTGTTGGCAAGTCATCCCAACGTTCAGTTTAATTATTACAGAGGGGGTATAGGCGTATGTGATACGGAAATGCATTGATTTGAAGTTTTTAATGTAAATTTATAAAATAATAAGCTATGCAAAGAAGAGGATTTTTAAAAAACGCTGCTGCCATTTCAGCATTGACAATGGTTACACCCCGGATTGCTTTTGGTTCCAATGCCAATTCTGCTATTCGGGTGGGGATCATTGGTTGTGGAAACAGAGGAACTTCCGTACTTTCTGCCATGTCACAACATACCAATACGAATATCATTGCCATGGCCGATCTTTTTAATGAACAACAGGAAAAGGCAAAAGAGAAGTTTGATCAACTCAATGCCGATAAAGGATTTCCCGGGATTCAAAGGGAAAATATGTATCTGGGATCAAAGGCATATCAAGACTTACTGAACAATCAGGATGTTGATGCAGTGTTGATTACCACCCCCGCCTATGCTCATCCTGAAATACTGGAAGCTGCAGTAGCTGCGGGGAAACATGTTTACTGTGAAAAGCCTGTTGCGATAGATGTAGCCGGTTGTAAACGCGTCGAAAGAATCGGTAAAAGATTGAATAAGAAAGTAAGCGTTGCCATAGGTTTTCAGATTCGGGAGGCTACACCCTATGTTCAGATGGTCAAGAGAATTCAGAGGGGGGATATTGGGGATGTTGTCAATGTTCAGTTGTATTATTTTTCTTCCTTACTTCCCGTAAAATCGATAAATGATTATGATAAAGGGCGGATTCTGAATCACTATCATTTTCAGGCATTGTCAGGTGGAATCCTGGTAGATCAGGCCATACATCAGATTGATGTTTGCAACTGGACGCTACAAAGCCATCCCATTCAGGCAATTGGTCAGGGAGGAAGACAAGGTCGGCCTGATTATGGCGATTCATGGTCTAATTACCAGGTATTATATCAATATCCCGGAGATGTGAATGTGAGCCTTCATTCCACTCAGTTAGGTCCGGCTTTTGGTGATGTTTGTGCCCGGTTTATCGGGACAAAAGGAATAGCCGAAGCCCATTATAGTAGAGGAGTATATATAACAGGTGAAAACGAGTGGGATTCAGGTATTTCAAGAACCGGAGGAGCCTCTCAAGAGGATGTTGACTCAGGTACCTTTGACTCCTCGCTTCATGACGCAGATAAAAACAAAGTTAAGTCATTCATAGATAGCATCAATACGGGTAACTATTTAAACCAGACCTATGAGGGAGCAAAATCCGCATTTAGCGCTATATTGGGAAGAAAAGCCGGATTATCCCGGGAAAAAGTGACCTGGGATGAAGTGCGTCTTTCCAATACTAAACTGAATCCCAGTTTGAACTTATCCCAATTTGATTGAAATGATAGGTTCAACAAAATGGTTTTCAATTATTGCTAATCGATCTGATGTTAGCAATTACCAATCTATGTTTTGAATAGTTCGGGTTAGGGCAGCTATATCAATAAAATAATTATAAGAATATGCTACCACGAAATAGAGTATTAAAGGCAATGGGATTAGAGACTCCTGACAGGGTACCCTCCATGTCTCAATTCAGTATCGGATTCATGAATCATCAGTTAAAAGAAACAGAAATTACTCCGATGGAATTGTGGCTGGATGCTGACAAATATGCTGAAGCTTTACTTTTTTTGCGGAAAAAATTTGACTTTGACGGAATTTTGGTATCGATTCATGGTCATGATCTCCGCTGGAGAGAAAAGGTTAAAAAGTTCGAAGAAGAAAACGGACATGAGAAAGCTATTTTTGAGGACCGGGAGGAAGTTTATCCTGATGATGATCTGCCTGTTGGGAGATTTTATGAGCCGCCAAAGGAGAAGGACCTGGGAGATCCGGATATTTTGAGTTACATACCCGAAAAATTGAATTATGTTCCAGCTTCAAGAGAGAGTTATTTTTTTATCTTTGAAGAGGATCCTTACCGGATTTTTCATATTTTGAATGACAAAACCCAGGGGCATTTTTCTATTCATGGAGAAGTAACCTCGGCGCTGGATTATATGTTAAACTTTTTGGGATATGAAAACGCCTTGATGGGTATGATGACTTATCCGGATACGTGCAAAGCCATTCTCCAGAAATTTACCGATGGGGTTGTTGAGATGGCCCGGGGGCTTTGTTCCCAGGATATTGATGCTATAAAAATCTCATCCCCCTTTGCAGGGATGGGTTTTATTTCACCTGAGTTATACAGGGAGTTTGAATTGCCCTACATATCCCAAATTGTTAAAGCAATACATGAAGCAGGAAAATTTACTTATATCCATACATGTGGTAGTATAAATGATCGGCTTGAAATGATGGGTGAAAGCAGTGCATCGGGTTTGGAGTGCTTGGACCCCCCTCCTATCGGGAATGTTGAACTTGAAGAGGCCTTTGAAAGGATAGGAAGTAACATGTTTATAAAAGGCAATATCGATTCGGTGAATACCTTGCTGAATGCAAGCGATGAGAACTTACAACAGGATATACTGGGCAAGCTGAAGACCGGAATGAAATACAAGGGATTTATTTTGAGTACGGCTTGCTCCATAGCCCCGGAAGTAAAAACTGAACGGGTAAAGATAATTACTGAAATGGCAAAAAAATATGGCTAAGATTTATTATATTGGATGGGCCATTGAACTGGGCCCGGTTTATGCCGAATCACCATTTAATTACGACTGCAAAGGTGTGGATATTTTTAATTATGGTCAATGTCTGATGAATGCTTTTCAATCATCAGGGGAACATCAGGTGAAATCAGTACCAATCTGGATTTTTTATAAGTTAGTTCCCGGGGAATACGGGAAGATTTTAGAAGAATTTCCACCCATTCTTGGCTACAACCAATCCAAAGAACGTGAAGATTTTGATACTATTCTACGGATAAAGGAGACCGGAGACCCACTGTTGGTTTTTGGTGAGGTTGGCCAGGGCAACGTACTGGCTTACACTTGAGAACCTGCTCCCCATTGGGGCTGTAATTTTGTATATTGGGAGCATTATAATTCTTTTTGGTTGAATTGCCTGAAATTATTGCTTTACTCAGAATAAAACCTTAAAGCCATGACAAACAAAAAGTATTCAAGAAGAACCTTTTTAAAGAAAAGTGCACTCACTGGTCTGGGAATAGGACTGGCTGGGGGTGCGACGCCTAATTTAATGAGCTGTACAAAGGACGCCTCCACTCCGGCCATTCTGGGTGGACAGCCTGTACATGAAAAAGGCTGGCCGGACTGGCCGATGTGGAAGCCAAAGCAAGATGAAGAGCAGGTAATAGAGGTTTTGCGAAGCGGTGTATGGTCCCGTGCCAGTGTGGCAGAAGAGTTTGAAGAGAAATGGGCAAAGACCATCGGAACAAAACGCTGCCTGGCCACCACCAACGGCACCCATGCATTGATCACTGCCCTTCATGAGCTTGGTATTGGTGCCGGCGACGAGGTTATTGTGCCTCCATATACCTTCATTGCAACCATCCAGGCCGTCATTATGAACGGCGCAATGCCGGTTTTCGTTGACACCGATCCCGCTACTTTCCAGATAGATGCCGATAAAATTGAAGAAAAGATCACATCGCGTACCATTGCCATTTTACC
>JBNJFN010000119.1:0-8678 GCA_051746885.1 Bacteroidota bacterium
CATAACCCTTAACTGCACGTTATGCTTGTCTTTTGCTTTTTTACTGGCGATTTCAATCATTTTTTCACTGAAATCTATCCCTGTAAGTTCGACATCCCCTGGATAATAAGGGATGTTCTTCCCGGTACCTATTCCCACTTCCAGTGTTTTGCCCCGGGCTTCTTTCAGTAATTCCGTTCTCCATTTTGAAAACCCCTTTTCCATAGGTAATTCAAGAATATCATAGACCCGTGCAATCCTGTTATACCGTTTTTGTATTTTATTCGTCATATTATTTTAAATGCAAACAGTTATTCTCCATTATTGTTCACTTCCAGTGTTGTACTTATTTATATTATATCGACAGAGTACCTTGTTCATCCGTTCTGACTTTATATACTTCTTCCACAGGTGAGAGAATGATCATGCCCATCGCCCCGGTAATCCGTACGGGCATTTTTTCGAATGATGGCAATTACTTCACTGACATGTTCCTCAACCACCAGAATTTCGATTTTTATGACCAGGGATGTATTACTACACAAATGTAAAGGGATATAAACCATATCAAAGATTTTTTACAAAATGTAAATGTTTCATTTCACGATGAAAGTACGGGTTATGCGATCTTGTTCGGTTTTAATGATAACCATATAAGCACCCGGTGAGAGTGAGGAAATATCAACGACCTCATGATTTGATGTTAGGGTTCTTGCCATTTCCTCGTTACCAAGAATATTGACTATCTGTAAACGATATTTGTCAGCTTTGATGTCTGTCCGAATGTTGATTTGATCGGTTGAAGGATTGGGATATATCAGCAACTGTCCCTTTTGTTTTGGGGTAATGTCTATAAAGACCTGTGTGGTATCTGAATGCCCATAACCGTCGTACAGGGAATATGTAAAGGAATCCTTGCCGAAATATTTTTTATAGGGATCGTAAACAAACGATCCGTCCCTGGATATATTCAGGGTTCCATGTTTTGGCCAGCGGACTATTCCCGGATTGAATGGGTTCCCGTCTATATCAAAGTCATTTTTTAATATCCCCGATTTTTCTGATACTTCCAGTGTCCCATTTTCTTCCACGATATAGGAGTCACAGAACGCAACAGGCGGGTTGTTAAATTGGTTGATACGGTTTTTGATGATGGAGTAGGAAGCCTTTTTCACTGTTTTTACATCATCCACAGTATCCCAGTTATCCCATTTATAGCGACTCTCAGGTACCATTTGACTGTTGTGATAAAACACTGATATGGCGATACCATCCGAGGTAGTATCTTCGGTTACAGAGGTTGACCGGTCATCATGAATTACCTTCATAGTGCTGGGATCAACAAATTGGAGCAATGTCCAGGGCAGCCGGATTTCAACTTGGTTGTCCGATATCATAACAGCATCCTTACTGGAAGCAGGTTGGTTTCCCATTCTGGTATTCATATCACCTATATATTGGACATCTAGCGTACCGAGATTGTTTTTCCACCGCACGATATTCCACGGAGCACCCGTCGTTGGTACCGACCGGTATAATTGTTCCGGTGAGGAAATCCCAAACTTGATGCCGAAAAGATCATAAGCTTGTGTGACGTAAAGTTCCGCGTCGTGATTGGTGATCTTTAATGCAAATTCAGCCCTGTTCTGAACAGTGTCGCCGGTGGGCAGGATTTGTTCCCCTAAATCTTCTGAATAGGTGTCGAGGGCTATCCAGATCGAATCATCAGGTTGTATTTTTTCATTCAAAGCCAGCCTGAGATGAAAATACGAATAATCGTGGCTCACAGAAATGGTATCGATGGGTTTGCCATTTGGGTGGGTTTCCCAATTTTTATAGGAAATTGATTCTTTTTCAAATTTTAAGAGCCCGAAATTTTGTTCAGCTGCAGTGACATTGTGCCACAACGGTCGCCGGGAGGATGAATAGTCCAGGGGTGTGGTAACCCATGTGGGTTTCCACCATTCATCGATCCATGAAAACTGAATTCCACCGCCGCACTGGCTTTCGGAAATGTTCTGCAATAGCCGCATATTTGCTTCCCCCTGTTCGACTTCGCTGTTGCCCCCATGATGGGTTCCGGTATATGAATAATGAGCTATTCCCCAGCTTGAAGGCACTCCGAATTCGGCGATTATTAATGGAAAACGGTCATAGTGGTTTTTTAGGTCATGCAAATACCCCAGGTAACTGTTCTGCCCGATATGGTCAGAAAATGACTGATAATAAGGATTTGTACTAACGAAATCGGGGTAATATGGATAGGCGTGGTAACTGGCAAAATATCCGGCCGATGAATCTGAAAATCTTAGATTGGCAAGATCTATTGAGGCGGTATCTTCATCCGGGAAGGTTTCCTGATGCTCCAGGGGGTCCAGTGTGGGCCAGCTTGAGAAGCTGACTGGCCGTTCGGTGTTGTATTCCGATCGTTCATATTGAACCAGCCTGTCAAGCCGTTGCGTTACCCAATGTTCGGTAGGATTTCCCGAAGGGAGGGAAAAAACTTCTCCATCGTAGGCAGTGTTGTTCGGATGATTTTCGTTTGTAGTCAGTACTTCTCTCGGAATGACTTCCCGTCCTATGATGTAACCCAATATCCATTCCGAGACATCGGTTTGATATTCACCGTAGGCTTTCCCAAACCGATGTTCTATAGACCGGTTACCGTGGATGCAGTCAATGGCTTCCTTTATCTGAAGGTCGAACGTATCCGTCAAAAAATGCAGATCATCGTTATAACCCTGAAGGCTTCCTTCCAGCCAAATTCCCTGGAAGACGTACAACGGCTTTTTGGGATTCGCATCATTAAAGGCATTCAGTTCTTCATAAAATCTTGGATAATGAAGTGTATAGATACGAATGGCATTATATCCTGCTTCCCGTATCTGGGAAAACCACTGCCGGTATTGTTCCCGGGAGGCAGCAAGCTGACCTGCATATGTACCCGGAACCGCTACTCCCAAATTCATTCCTTTAACAAAGATTGGAACGTAATCACAGCCGTCCCATATGGTCAGATGGGTTTTGTTCACAGAAAAGGGAACCTCCGGGTTTGAGGTGCATGAATTGGGAGAATCTTGGGCTTGAAGGGATTGAGAAGGTAGCATAAAAGCAATTAAAGCAATTACCGTCACGAGCATATGTTTTGAAATGATGTGAATATTTGAAAGGCCGAATGAAGGAAGGGACATGGAGCAATAAGTTTAACCGGGTTATTTATTGTGAATCGCTGTCTTCAAAATCCAGCATTTTTTCAATCCGAAGACGCTGTCTTCGTTCCTCCTCCGAACTTTTCAGCAAAAGTTTTTTAACTTCTTCATCATTAACCTGATTCGCCATATCGTGATAAAGGACTTCCGATTTCTTTTCTATTTCTATTGCAAATTCGAGGATATCCCGGTATGTCATTATTTTAAAATTTACCGGTTCATGAGATGTTTGATTTATTTTTACTGAAATGGAATTGGAAAAATTATCTGCCGGATATTGTTGTCTCATCTCCTTTAACTCTGTTATGTGAGCCATTCCATAGCGAACAAATTGTTCGAAGGTTTTACGCAGTTCCATGTTTTCTGACATGCGGGCAAATGTGTTATAAATCTCAATGTTTTCTTCTTCTTTTTCAATAAAAATGTCAAATATGTCATTATAATTGACGAATGTTACTATTTCTTCCATAAAATTTTATTTTTATTTTGTAAAATTAATTAATATTGAATGAAAATTTTCCAGTCCAATGCGAATTTTGATAGCCGAAAGCAATGAATTGATAGGTAACTTAATACAATCGATCCTTGAGAGAAACGGGCATAGCACTTATCTGGCAAGTGATGGAATAGAAACATTCAGAATGCTCAATCTGAGTAGTTTCGATTTGGTAATCACGGAGATATTGCTTCCCTATTATACAGGGCTGGAAGTGCTTCATTTTATAAACCACCAGGATCATAAACCCAAAACCATCGTACTTTCATCGGTTCAAAATATGGATACTGTCTATAAGGCTTATCAGCTTAATGCAGATTCCTATTTAACGAAACCCTTTGATCCGGAGCGGTTGCCCCAGGAAATTGAAATGTTAAGTTTTGATATATCCGATCAGGTGGATATCGATTCCCGGATCATTGTTGATGAACAGCATTTGAGTGAAGAAGCCATCCAGAAAATTTTGAAGTTAACCAAATACCTGATTCCCCGTATTTCAATGCCTGAATTGGGTTTATACAATACATTGACTGAAGATGCGCTATGGAAAAAGCTGGCTACGCTATTTTGTATGACAGAGGAAGAGGAGTTACCCAAACATTTGAGGAATGATGAAGCCCAATTCAACAGTTTCAAAGAAAGTCTCAGTCTGGATGTTTTACTCTCTAAAAATAAAAACCGGGAAAATTATATTTCAAATATCCTCAGAGAATTTCACGTAACAAAATTTCCTGACATTCAAGCTATTCAGATCAATGAACTGTTAAATAATCCCATGGTGATAGATTACGGCTCCTTTGTCTTGCTTAAAGAAATTGATTACAGTGCGATGGAGTCTCGGGAAATTCGTAACCATTTGATTTACAGGGCTCCTTCCTTGAATTTCAGAACAGCATCTGAATATATGATTGACACAGGCCTTTCAGTAGATGTTATTGGGTTGGATATGAAGGTACTCAGTGTCATGCAAAGGCATCTCAGATTGAAGGTCAACGCCACTAAGCTTGAAAAAAACAGGGAAGCATATGAATTTGTAGAGTATAATTTGCGCAATGCATGCGAACAGATTGGCATACCCCTTGCCTATTTACACAAAATGTTTAAATTTAGCCAAATAGATTCGATATCGTTTATTTTAAGCGATTTATAAGTAAGTCAAAACTACGATTGAATAATGGATTCCACTAACAAGCATCGCGTTGATACAATACGATTCATGAAATATTTGCTCCGGGCTTTCCTTTTAATTTATTTGTATTTCATTTTTTCCGCCAATATCTTATATAGCCAGGAAAGTTCCCTTTCGGATCAATTCCAGGAAGCCAGGCAGCTGGCAAATGATCAGGAAACCCAAGAGGCCCGCCAAATTTGTTATGATATACTATCCAAAGACCCGGATTATCATGACGCCCGTATTCTCATTGGTCGAACCCTAACTTGGGACGAGAAGCATGACAGTGCCCGGAAAGAGCTAAAAACGGTGTATGAACAGATGCCCCGGCATTATGACTGCCTCCATGCCCTGATTGATTTGGAGCGGTGGTCGGATAATTTTACCCAAGCTTTGGATTATACCAACGAGGGATTGGAATATCATCCAAACGATGAAAAAATGCTTTACAAAAAAGCTGAAATTTTGGCCGATTTGGGTAAAAATGAGCAGGCATCCGAAACGCTGGACCATCTTTTGACGATCAAACCGGCTCATAAAAAAGGCAATGTGCTTTATAAAGATCTTAACCCCGGTTTGTTAAAGCAGGCTGGACTGGTTCACCGTTTTAGCTTTTTTAAAAAACCCTGGATCAAAAGATGGCATGTAGCTTCGTTACGGGCAGACCTGAACCTGAAAAATACCCTTCTGATCGGGATGATCAATTACGGTAACCTGGTTGGCTCAGAACACCCTTATATCGATAATACCAATAAGGCCAATTTACAATTTCAGCTAGACGCATATCCCCGCATAACCCCATCCGACTATCTCTATCTTAATCTGGCCTACAGCGGATCACAATTATTCCCGGAACACCGCTATGCTGCAGAATGGTTCCATAATTTTGATAAAGGATACGAACTCTCCGGAGGTTTCCGGGGACTGAAATGGAATGAGCCAATATTCTTCTATACAGGATCACTCGGTTTGTATTACCGAAAATATTGGTTTGCACTTAGAACTTATATTACACCGCAGGAAAGAGCAACCGGACATACCTATACGCTCAGGGCAAGAAGATATCTGGCAACCAGTGATGATTATGTTGGTTTAAAGTTAGAATACGGCACTTCACCGGAAAGTCTTGATTATGTTGTGGATTTCTCAGAGGTTAATCAGCTCAATACCAAGGGAATACACCTGGAATACCAGAAAAACATAAAACACTGGTTGATAAAACTGGGTTTGATCTATCGGAATGAGGAATTTAAAGACAATAATTTCCGGGATCATATAAGTACTGAATTGCGTGTTATGTATCAATTTTATAATTAGTTGACCTGTTATGAATCAATTTGTTTATACTCTGTTCTTGATGGTCTCAATACTTATCTTCACGAATCAAGCTGTCTGCAATGATTCTGACTATGAGGTGGTAAGTGAGATGAATGCTGAGAATAAGGATTCTACAGTGAAAGTGGAGTCAAAGCCCGGAGTGAATACAAAAGCCACGGGTTTCTTAGGGAAAATGAATGAGAGGTTGGATAGGCTGATAACCAGGAGATCCAGCGATTCATTTACAAGAAATTCTTTGTTCTATAAACTGGTCCCTGTTTTTACTTTCCTCATGGTTATTTTTATTTTATCCATAATTGTTATCATGATCCTGGTGTTCAGTATAAAATATTACCGGTATTACAAACTAAGGAAGAGAAGAAAAACCTGGGAACTTTACAAAGAGATCCTGATCAGCTACCTAAATGAACAGAATGAGTTGGATGTGCCTTATTTTCCCAACCTTAATAAACCCAACAACAAAAGGATTCTTATAGAACAGCTATACGAACTTGCCAATATAATTTATGGGAGAAAGCAGATCAAGCTGAGATTTTTATACAGGGACAATAACCTGCAGCCTTATCTGCTTAAAAAGATCAGAATAGGCCCCTGGCCTATTAAGGCTTTGTACCTTAAGTACCTTTCGATTCGCCCGTTCCGGGGTGAGATGATGATCAATCTTTCCAAACTGACAGAAAGTTCAAATCCTGAAATAAGGTTATACAGCCAGTTGGCCTATATCAGCCAATATTCAGATCAGGCCCTCTCTTTTCTTGAAGGTTACTCGCATGTGCTCTCTGAATGGGATCAAATGAATCTGTATGAAACCATGATTCACAATTCAATACCGATACCTGATTTGTATGAATATCTTCGATCCGGCAACGAATCGGTCATTGTCTTTGCGTTGCGTTTGATCCGGTGGTACTATCTAAAAAACAGAAATTCTGAAGCACTTTTGCGACTTATCGATCATCCCAATGAGCAGATCAGGCTTGAAGCCTATAAAACCATTGTAGAGCTTAGAATTCAGGGAGTAGACGATATCTTTCGGTATTATTATTTAAATGAAAGTCAGGCTGTAAAGAAAGTAATGATCGACTATTTTATAGGAAAAAAGAAGCTGAGGAAACAAATGTACCAGGAGATTCTTGAAATAGAAACTGACAATACCATGTTGTTTTATCTTCTGGAATCCTTTTATAATCAAAGCTTAAACAATCAGCAAGAGGTTAGGAGTTTAAGAGATCAAACAGAAGATCAATCCATTCGTTCCATGTGTCATCATATAATTGAAAATGCCAGTTAATATGGAAAATTTCTTTCAAATCATCATCAATACCATTGACAACCTGATTTTGTTATATTCTTTTATGATAACAGGTGCTTATTTGATTTTGTGGCTTGTCGCGGGATATTTTCTGAGCAGATATATGAGGAAGGCCCGGCCGGTAGATTACCATAAAATCATCAATTCTCCGATAGCACCGGAGATATCTGTTATAGCGCCTTGTTATAATGAGTCTTCGAGTATCGTTGCAAATATCAGGGCCTTGCTTAATCTGCAATATAACAATTATGATGTGATTATTGTAAACGACGGAAGTACTGATGATAGTCTGGAAAAAGCAATTGCAGCTTATGAGCTTAAGAAGATGAACTATTATATTTATGAGAGACTGACCACTCAGCCGGTTCGAGGAGTCTACAGATCCACAAACAAGGCTTACCATAATTTGATGGTCATTGATAAAGAGAATGGGGGGAAAGCCGATGCCCTCAATGCAGGCCTGAATGCATCCGGTAAACCTTATGTGGTCTGCCTGGATGTTGATTCGATCATAGAGCATGACGCCCTTCTTAAGCTATCCCGGCCTTTTCTGCAGAACCACAAAAAGAAGCTTATCGCCGTGGGAGGCGTGGTTCATGTAGCCAATTCCTGTAAAGTAGAAAAAGGCCGGTTGATAGAACGGCGAGTGCCCAGGAAATTTTTCCCCCGGATACAGGTTCTTGAATATACCCGGGCGTTTTTGATCGGTCGCATTGCCTGGAGCCATATGGACGGGCTGCTGATCATATCGGGTGCCATAGGAATGTTTGACAGAGAGGTGGTTATACAAAGCGGCGGTTACCTCAGAGGAACCGTTGGTGAAGATATGGAGTTGGTGGTGCGTATGCGGCGTTACATGTACGAAAAAGGTGTTAAGCATAAAGTAATGTACCTTCCGGATCCCTTGCTATGGACGGAAGTACCTTCCGACCGGAAAATACTGGGCCGGCAAAGGGATCGATGGATACGGGGGACGATGGATACACTGTTTATTCACAGGAAATTGTTTTTCAACCCCAGGTATGGCGCTTTAGGTATGCTTGGCTATCCCTACTGGTTTTTCTTTGAATGGCTGGCCCCTATTGTTGAATTTCTCGGATTTACCTACTTCCTGGTTATGGCTTTGGTTGGCCTGATAAACTGGCCCCTTTTCCTGACCATACTGCTTTTTAT
>JBNJFN010000120.1:0-8665 GCA_051746885.1 Bacteroidota bacterium
GATCTTTGCCAACGAATTTCCCCGAAAAAGAATCCACATATTCCGGAGAGGGATATAGTTCGGACCTTGTGCGGTCTTATATGTCAGGGCAAGACCGACTTTGATAATGTCCGCCAGGTAATGGACGATGATTTTTTCAAATATGGCCTTGGCGTCTCCAAAGTTCCCTCGGCGGAAATCATGCGCCAAAGATTTAAATCCTTGGCCTTGGAAGGGAACCTGGCGCGGCATTTGCCCAGTTGTTCGACTAATCTGTACAAGAAGTCCGGCATGCAGCCGGAGACAGTACGAGCTGGGGATAAGGAAATGGTCCGCCTGGATGTGGATGTGAGCATCATGGATAATTCGGACACCCAAAAAGAAGGTGCTGAATACACGTATGACAATAGATTCGGCTTTGCCCCCATTTTTGCCCATTTCGGAGGCGGCTGGCTGGTAAACCTGGAACTCAGGCCCGGGAACGTGCACAGTGCCGGACCCGGCACTCGGGGTTTTCTTAATGACAGTCTGGAGTACGGGCAAAAAATGGTCAGCGAATATCCTCTTCTCACGATAATGGACAGCGGATTCGACAGTGCCGAGCTCATAAAAACGCTTCATGCCAGAAAAGGGACTGAATTTATTATCAAGCACAATCTGCGCCGGGAGCCGGAGTGGAAATGGCTGGAAGAAGCCCAAAGTAACGCGGTCTATACGCAGCCCTTTAAAAACCGAAAGGAAAAAGGGGTGAAATACTTCGGCAGTATCCGCAGAACGGTAAACGGCATTGAATCTCCCGTGCGCATGGTCTACGAGGTGACTGAAATAACTAGTAAGAATGGCCAGCCCTATTTGCTTCCCATTGTACGCATAAACGCCTTTTGGACCAGTCTGGAGGCAAGCGAGAAGGAAGTAATAAGGCTCTACCGGGAACGGGGAACAAGTGAGCAGTACCATTCCGAACTCAAGACGGACATGGATATGGAACGCCTCCCTTCCGGAAATTTTGAGATAAACCGGGCTTTTTTGCATTTGGGGATGCTGGTGTACAACATGCTTAGGGTGGTTTCCAGGGACATGGTTATCTCCCGAGCCCTTGGTCTCAAAAAAGCCAGCAGACGCCGGACAAGGACGGTTATAAACAATGTAATGTTTATGTGCGGCCGCATTGTCCGAGGAGGTAGGATTCTCAGGCTCAAGCTGGCCTGCCCTCCGGCCTGGCATCAGTTCTTTGCCCGGTTGTTTCACCGTCTGCAACAGGCCTAAAAGAGCATTTAGAATATACTGCCGCTTTCCCAGGAAGGAGTGTGTCCAAATATCGTTACTATCAGGAATATTTCCTGATAATAGAACACTTGATGGGTTTATGCCGGGTTTATCTGGGCAATTACCAGGATAAGTGCTCTTGTTGACGGCTGAAATGTGCATATAAATACTTCGTTTAAGGTATAGTCACGGATTCAGGTCAATATATCAAGAGCTTATATCATGGCATGTGATTTGCTGATTTTCATCAGGCAATTGCTGAATTATGATCGTATTGATCCTGAAAAAGCCGATGCTACATTAATCGTAAGCAGGCCAAAAATTTGAGTATATGTGGTGGCCATGAACTCAAAAAATATCTCATCTGCTTGTGTATTGATTATTTTGTCCGTTCTCTTCTGCTTCCAGAACAGTTCGGCTGAAAATGATTGGAGTACTAGGCAAAAGGAAAAGAAAGAGGATTGCGGGCATAGTTACGGGTTAAAAATTGTAGCGTTATAAGAAGGCAGAAATACAAAAAGTATGTAAGTATCCTGTTCAATGTCATGTCTACTAAAGTGCTAATTAGCGAAAAATGGACAGGCGAACTGTGTTTTAAAAATTAGTTATATCAACATGATAACGAAATGAAACGCCTTTTATTAGTATCCAAGCAAAAATTAAACAAGGAGAAAGCCATGTTTAGAGCCGTTTTTATCTGTTCCGCATTGATCTTGGTTATGACCGCCTCTCTTGCCCAGGCCAGCCGCCCACATCCCTATGAAACCGATATCAAGCAAAAAGTGAAGACATCGAAATCACAAGAAGAATATTCTGATCACTATTTTCACTGTCATTTGTATCAGACATTGTACACGAGAAAAATTAAAATCAGCGACTTTGAAATAACTTTAACCCCAGGTAAAGGCACAGAAGATCTGGACTTAAAGACTGTCGTATATGAATGTGAACCTACAGATTCCGGTTTTCTTCCCACCCTTATGGGTACAGATTATGACTGTAAATGTACTTCTGATGAAGAGCTAGAAAAAATAGACTTTAAATGGGGAACCTTTGGCCCCCCAAAGGATACTTGCAAATATTTTATAAAAAAGGTCTATAAGGACAAATACTATGATATGAAATAAACATCAAAGCACTTAAAGGAAAAAGCTATGCACAAGGCGTCCAAAGCCCTTAAAAAGGTCCAGGACGATCTTTGCCATTTCGGCTTGTCGCTTAAAATATTTGATGCTTATCGCTCGCAGCGGGCTGTGGATCATTTCGTGCGCTGGGCCGGGGTCCGAAAAAATGCACAAGGACGGCTACGTTGTGTATCTTGTGCAAATGAACAGCTTTTATTGCTCCAGTTGGCTGTAAACAGCGCTTCGGCTCAGTAAAAATATTTCGCAATAATCAGGAGAAGCAAGGGCGCAGAATCCAATGACACAAAAGGTCAAAAGCATTGAGGCAGGCTCTCGAGGATCAGTGTCTGATCAGTCCCGAGTTTCTAACTGGAAACGGCAAAGTCGATATCTTTTTGCGATGTGGATCTTTGCAAGGTATCATAGAAATCAAAAGCTTTAAAAAACAAAGCAAAATTAAAAGTTATGCTGAACAGGCAGCTCATTATGCTGCCTCCTAAGGCATTTCTGAAGTTACCCTGGCTGTTTTTGTGCCCACCCGGGAGCAGGATATATTGGATCAACTTAGCGTGGACTGGTAGGTTGTCAGGTTGTGGTCCAGGCCTTTATATCAATCGATGCTTCGTACACCCATGACATGAAAAGACTCATCGCTCCCTTTTCCTCTGATGTCTAAAAGGTTAGCTAGTGAGCACCCCTTATTCCCATTTTCCATGTCTAAAGCGTAATAGGCCAACATCTGCTCTTGATAAGGATCCTTGCAAAAACCGAATGCTGGGCCCATATCTGCTGACCAATAAAACCAGTTTGCATAATTTACAAATTTTCTACACTGCGAATTGCGTAGTGATCTTAATTAATCTATGGTTGGGAGCCTCCAGTCATCATAACCTCCCGCAAATAGTGTACTAACGTAATTATCTGCGGCTTTATACTGGAGACAGGCTACCGTGTGTGGTGACCTTTCCCACATTAAACCATTAGAGTGGTCAATTACGACGTCTTTAAGAACTTCACAATCACCACTAAAGGCGGTTTCAGACATGAGTAACCCGATAATGCAAAATATTATCGTTAGTGTCGCAATTCCAATCAGCTTTTTTTGTACTAACTTCATCCCTTTCCTCATAAGGGTTTAAGAATTCTGCTAATTTATTCTGTGAATAAGTCCCTTCGTTTGTGGATGGGCTACGCCAAGGTGTCGATTTTTATGGATTAATTAATTAAATTCACATCAAAAATAGCATCTTTTTATGCTTAGAGTGCACTTTTTAACCCCAAAAAGTGGGTTCTAAGGACCAAAATGGGCCTTTTTTAAAGTAATCTGCTTAAATTTAAGATGCTTATCTTGGTCTGATAATCATATAAAGGGCTGCGGGTGAGCATCCGTGCTTAGCCTGCCCAAAATATTTAGAAAAAAAGCACCTCCCAATTAATTTTTATGCTATGGTACTTTTAACAATCAACCATATTACTAATCTTAATTTGGAGGTGCCATATGTCTTTATACGCTGGAATCGATTTACATTCAAACAATAATTTTATTGGCATTTGTGATGAAAACGATACAAGACTCTATGGTAGACGTCACGAAAATCGGCTAAACGATATTCTTAAGATATTAGAACCTTTTAAAAGTCGCCTTCAAGGAATTGTCGTAGAGTCTACTTATAACTGGTATTGGCTTGTTGATGGTCTAATGGAAAACGGCTATTGCGTACATTTAGCAAATCCTTGTGCTATCCAGACTTATAGTGGACTTAAATATACAGATGACAAATGGGATTCTTTTTGGCTAGCTCATTTATTACGTCTGGGTCTTCTACCTGAAGGTTATATTTACGACAAAAAATCACGCCCCATCAGGGATCTGATGCGCCGGAGAATATTGTTTGTCAAACAAAGAACAACACAATTATTAAGCCTTCAAAGCATGATAACCAGAAATATCGGAAAGAGGTTCCCAGGCAGCTCTATTGCACGTTTCACAGAGAAATTTGTGGAAAAACTTTTTGACTCCCAAGACCTGATCTTTACAGCAAAGGCACAGGTAGCAACGATTAGCTTCCTTGAAGAAAGAATCAAAGCAATTGAAACAGAAATATTAGCAAAGGTTTCTTTACAAAAGGAATTCCAAATGCTTCTTACTATACCAGGCGTAGGTGACATTTTAGGACTAACTATCATGTTGGAAGTGGGCGATATCGGTCGTTTTTCTCAAGTAGGCGATTATTCTTCATATTGTCGGTGTGTAGAAAGCAAAAGAATTTCAAACGGAAAAAAGAAAGGCAAAAATAATTCTAAAAACGGTAACCGTTATCTGGCGTGGGCGTACGTTGAAGCCGCAAATTTTTCCAGAAGATACTGCCAGCAAGCTCAACGTTTTTACCAGCGTAAATCCGCTAAAACTAACCCTATACTGGCAACAAAAGCTTTGAGCAATAAATTAGCACGAGCTTCTTATTATATGATGCGAGACCATGTACCATATGATGTTGCTAAGTTATTCGGGTAACTATTACTGGGTGCGGTTGGGAACCGTTTTTGAGTCTGGTCTAAATCCATAGGTCTGATTGGAAACAACCACACCCACTTAATTTGCCTTTAGGCTTAAATTTACGAGTATTAAATATAAGCATATGTGATTTAATATTGGGGGCTCTGCCCCCAAACCCCCGGTGGGGTTTAACGCATTTAGGACTTATGGATGGAGTACAGAAAGGAGAAGGCCGAGCATAAAGTGCTCAACCTCTCCATCCACAAGCCACTTGCTTCGGTGCTCGGGTCGCTCCCCAGCGTTGCCCTATCCTCCGAGCAAGTAGATAAATTATATAGAAAACAGCTACTTTTGTCACCTTGAAATAATAAGTTTAGCTTATTGAAGATAAAAAAACATCTAACAAATAAGAGCATCTAAAATAACAATATTTTACTAATCGACTTTGAGAGGAATAAAAAAATGGATATATTTGCACAATAAGCAATAAATATATTTTTATTGTAGAGTATAAACAGTTTAAATTACTTTTTATTTTCTGATTCGCCTATGCTGTGAGCCATTCACTGGTTGGTTAATAACCATAAGTTCTGTAATAATACAATTGGACACAGTATGGCACCGAAGATTTTCTGGGGTTCTAACGAACCAGGAGCAGTATTTTAACCAATCATATTTGGATAAATACAATTGCTTTGAACCGGATGGGTGACTGGTGCGGATCAGCAATAAGTCTGACCACACAGCCTTAAAAAAAAGAAATAACGGATGCGAGACAGGATGAAGAGTGAATTACACTGTTATGGTAAAGTGCCAAGCAAAAAATTAAAAAAGATCAATTTTTGTTAATGGAGTGGTGTTTTTTTTCTTGACACGCCCTTTAATGGGCGACTGGATCAGTGCTGGATCAGCGTTCTCTGAAGCAAGCCGCAGCAGATTGTCCGAAATTGTTTTGGCATTTTATGGGGTTCTTCTGAGTTTGCAGGCATTGCTCGAGCTTACTAGAGCAGCCATCCATGCATTCCTTAAGGGAAAATTTGGAAATGCTGGATTTCGGAGTAAGGATGTTGTTGGTGCTTGTGCTAGCTGGCATGCACATACGCTTACACCTGCTAATGGCCGTTGCAAATACATTTGGGTCACCGGATTCTTTGGCCGGGGCCAGACAGTTCTCCAAGCATTGTTTGAATTCATTGTATTTCTTTCTCCTGGCTCAACGCTTTGCTCGCCGGAAACGCCGTCAGTATCGCCAGTATGACCAGGATAAAAATAGAGTTCTTCATATTTACCCCCACATTGACTTTTTTGATTAATGCCTGTGTCTGTTTCAGACTCATAGCTTTGCCTCTATATTGTTTAGACGAAACAATTTGGTTTTTGATTCAAGATATTTTAATTATAAGAGAAGAAAAGGTGCCAGGCTCATAACTACTTCGGCAAAAATCCAGTTGATCAAGAGCATCAGGAAATTAATCAGCTGAAAGCCGCCCAGATCCGCGGCCTGAATGGCCTGGGGCCATGAATAAAGACTCAGGGCGAGGGAGCCGGGACACACGACCGGCCGCAAATAAACCAAAAGCGCGAGCAGGGAGGCGCAAAAGAGAGGTCCTGGCGGCCTGCCGCGGCTGTTCATGAACCCACAGGCCAGTCCCAGCAGGGCGTAGGGTATTCCCTGGAACAGGCAGAACAGAAGTGTGGCGACCAATGCACCGGGCCAAGGCCAATCAAGCATAAGAATAAAGGAATTGTAGGCCCACCAGGTCGAAACGGCCCAGAAACCCGCTCCGCCGAGCCATCCCCAGAACAGGCCGGACAAAGGCCGAACCCCGCGCAAAACCAAAGCAAATGGGGCCAGAGCAAAAAAAGGCAGCCACCTGCAGGGTTCCGAGTGCAGGCAGAGCCAGAGGAGCCCGGCCGCTGCGGCAATCAAAGCCAAACGTCTCAAAGCGGACAATTTACTACAATCCGTAATTTTTAACTAATAATGCTTACTTTGTATAATGCTTTGTTTGTTAATCGGTCCACGCTAAGTAGTTGAATTTTATAAATAAGTATTCCAAAAATAGGCATTAAGACAAGCTATATCCTCGTTTTTGTCGTCAAAAACAGCATCATACTGCTGCCCATGGTCCACGAAGTTGAAAGGATGCATCTGCCTGCTCAATCTCCCGGCCCTGAGCCTGGCCACCAAGAGCTGATTTCAGGGATTGTGTATATTCTTAAAAAGTTGTTCTTTTTAGCCCCGAAAACTTGCATACAGGGCCTGATTTGGGCTATTTTTAGCCTAATTAAAGAGAAATATCAGGTAATTAGCGTGGCCCGTCCCCGCAAAAAATTTTTTTTATGAAATGTTCGCACGTCTTTTTTCTGGTGCCAAATAATATCCACTTAAAATAGAAACTTCTTATTGCAGATGGAATAATACCCTGACAATCGCATGAATAAAATGTTGTATAAAAATCAGATCTAAATTCTTCGCATTTGCATTTACTGTCAGGACTAGAACCATATTCTAAAAAATTAATTTCTATTTCAAAATTAGCATTATCTTTAGATGTAGATTTGATATTGCACGAGTATGTTGTAGACTTACTGGAACTATCTTCAGTCTTGCATACTTTTTCCTCTTTTATGTCATAGGTTTCATCATATTCATCATAGGCGTAAGAGTCTGCGCTAAAAAAAATAAATGAAAGAATCAAAAAGAAATATAGCTTGTACATAGTATTCTACCCCTATGGTTTGTTGGTTTTTTGGTGAAATCAGAGACAGGACACCCTGTACTTTCGGAGTATTCTTTTACAGCCGTCAATCATGGAAAACAGTTTGCATACTTCGACCCTTAAACTGACCTCGTGACATGAGCTGCCCTGATTGGAGCCGATTTCCGGATGAGAATCCGGATAGATTTTTTCAAATTCAAAGGGCTGAATTAAGCGTTGTTCACACTCCAAAATTACTTCCTGGTATTTTTCCAGGCAGTCGGGCCTGGAGTTTGTTTCCAGACATTGGGTGTACTCTTTCCCCGTCTGGATGCATTGATCGTAAAGGTCGTCAGCCCGGGCAATGGAAGCGGTCAAAACCAGGATCAATGCGGAACAGATAAAAAAGGTTCTAAACATGACTTACTCCTTATTTAATTTTTGTGTGGACAAACAGCAAAAGGCGTTCCATTTTGTTATCTACTTGATATGTCTAATTTTTAGTGATCAAGTCTTTGGCCTTTTGCCAACTTTGTTGGCAATACGGGTTGGCTGCGTGGGAGTGAAATGGAGTCATTACAGCTTCCTGAACAGTGCCCGGATTAGTCCAGATTCGCGTTTGTCCAGGCGGTAGAGTCCGGCCCGGGTGGCTTCCGCTTTTGCCTTTTCCACTTCCCCGCTCGTGACCGTTCGGGACAATTCCGGGTATTTGTACGCCCGGCCGCAGGGGTGGTACTGGCCCATTACGTTTACGTAGGTGTCTTTGGACAGCCCGGCCAAAAAAGAAGTATTTACCAGGCACATTTTGTTCTCGATGTCGCAATTCGAATCGCACTTACTTTTTGCCTGAAAGTTGGGATTGCTGTTTGGAGTAAAACCGTAGTTGCTTACTAGAACGAGTAGCTGAGGAGCAAATTGTCCAAAAAGACAACGACGAAATCGTAGTGGATGTCAATCAGGAAACCAAGGGCACGGCAATGACCAACCCCAACGATCCTGACGCTCACTATAACGGTCATTACAAAAAGGTCGGGTACAAAGCCAATTTTACCGAAACCTGCGGCAAAGACAAGGACGATCCCAATCCCAACATCATC
>JBNJFN010000121.1:0-8579 GCA_051746885.1 Bacteroidota bacterium
CAGCGACCCTTGCCGATGAGATAGCCACCCTCACCGACGAAACAGCCACCCTTACTGACGAGCTAGATACCCTCACTAACGAGACAGCCACTCCCTTCAACAAGATAGGTGAGCCCTCCGGCGAGTTACGGGATCTCACCGAAGAGAAATGCCTTTTCCCGGGATGCAACGCCCGAGCATTAGGTTTAAAAGAGGTAATATTTTTGTTTTCCTTTTAATAAAAAATTGTATATTTGAGTTATACAGTTAAAAAATGGATAAAATTCAAAAGAGTAGGCCTTATGCAGATTCAAATCAATCATGTTCAGGTGGAAGCGGTACAGGGTGACATTGCAAATCAGCCCGATATAACTGCTGTGGTCAATGCAGCCAATGCCCAGTTAAAAATCGGGGGCGGGGTGGCAGGTGCCATTCATCGTGCTGCCGGTCCCGGGCTGGCAGAAGAATGCCGTCCGATGGCTCCAATACAACCGGGGCAGGCTGTGATCTCAGGAGGACATAACCTTCCGAATGATTATGTGATCCATTGCCTGGGTCCGGTTTATGGTGTGGATAAGCCGGAAGACAAGCTCCTGGCTGACTGCTACAGGAATGCCCTCCGGATTGCCGATGGACATAAGATCGACTCCATTGCCTTCCCTGCCATTTCTACCGGTGCCTTCGGGTATCCTTTTGAAGCGGCCACTGATGTGGCAATGAATACGATACGAGAGCGCATCCCGAAGCTTCAAAATGTAAGATTAATCCGGTTTGTGCTATTCGGAAAGGAGGACTACCAGGTTTATGAGGAAAAACTGAAACAGGGATAGAATGATCAATGCGCATGCCCATGGTCGTCGCCGCTGTTTTTCATTTCTGACATCAAGGCTTGGGCATTATTGACTACAAAACGGGCATCCTGTGAAACATCCTCCTTGAGCTGAAACCCGCTAAAACCAGCCTCAGATAGGTCTTTGTCCACTTCAACCCTTTGGAAAATATAATAATCTATCTGGTGTTCGTGCGCGCTCTTATTATGGTCCCCTTCATGTGCCTCCCTGTGTTTTTCTTCTCCTTCAGTCTGATGTGCACCCTGAGTTGTCCCTCGCTTATTTACTACAAAAAGGTAGTCCTTCCCCTGATCACTTACAAAAGCCGCTTCCGGAAGTGTCTTGTATTCCTTACCTCCGGTTTGGATATGTGCTATAACGGACAGGCCAGGCAATAAATTTTCGTTCATTTCGCTAATCTTTGCATGTACCAGTGCTGTACGCTGGTCTGAATCGAAGCGTTTTGCCATTTTCATGATTTCCCCTTGCAGGGGTTGCCCTACGGGATTATTGGCCAGGTTGAATGTGAGAGGCTGTCCAACGGCAATTTTTCCGATATCTTTTTCATACACTTTCAGATCAATATGGGCCTGGTCATTGGCTGTGATATGAAACAATGACTGTTGCGGTGTTACATGGATCCCTGTGTTTATATCTACCTCAGCCACATAGCCGGAGATTGGTGCCAATACAGGATATTCATTTTGAATACTTTGTGGCGAAAGGCTTGCTGGGTTGATATGAATGAGCTGAAGCTTTTGCTTCAGGCTTTGTAACTGGCTAAGATTCGATTCATATTCCGATTTTGCTTTCTGGTAGGTTTTGGCTGCATTGACACTATCTTCAGATAGCCTTTCCTGGCGTTCAAATTCCGTTTCCAGGTATTCGTCCCGGTTGAGCGCTTCCAGGTAATCTTTCTGCATCTCCACGATATCAGGATGTTCAATTTTTGCAATCACTTGTCCTTTTTTTACATAATCTCCCTCCATCACATCAATATCCCGGATTGTTCCTCCAATCACCGCACTAACTGTAGCTTTACCGGAAGGGGAGAGTGCGATTTCACCAAAAGCTTTCACCAATTGAGATAATTGCTGTTGGCTTATTTTACCCAATTCAATATCTACGGTTTTCATTTGTTTTTCCGTAATTAATACTTCGTTATGCTCTAAAGATGCTTTGATGTCATGCAAGTTTTCGCCTGCATGGTCGTGTGTTTCGCTTGCACCTTCTGAATGCGTTTCTTCTGAATGCGTTTCTTCCGAATGCTTTTCATCCGGGTTGTTTTGACTGTCCTGAGCTTTGTTATCCTGACAGGCGGTGAATAAAACTCCCGATACCATCAGGATGCCTATGAGGATTAAAATTTTATTTATCTTTTTCATTGTTTTGTGGTTTGTATCATTCAACAAAAAATTACTGTCCCAACAGGTATTGCAGTTCGATAATGCTTTTGTTATATTTTTGTAAAATCTTGAGGTAATTCAACCGGATACTCGTAGCCTGGTCAAAGTACTGAATGTATTGCAGATAATCAATATTCCCGGCATTATACTGTTCCGAGGCACTTTTCATGATCATCTCCGCTTCTTTCAGCCGGTTGTTTTGATAGTATTTTACTTGTTTTTTATAGTTTTGAAGCCTGTTAAGTGTGTTATTCCAGGCTGTTTTTGCAGATTTTTCAACATTCAGGTATTGGTGATAGTTTTCCTGGGCTGCCAGTTGAGCTGCTTGATTTCTTCCCCGTTCCGCCCAAAAATCGACGGGAATTTTTAACCCGATCTCAAATGCGGTAAAACCTCCGTTATTGGCAAAATCCTTTTGGCTGTAACGGAAAAAAGGATCTGGCCAAGACATGGATTTTACAGCTTTGCTTGCAGTTTGAGCTGTTTTCCATGTGCTTTTATTGAGCAGGATATCGGGGTTAGAAGCCAGAGAATCATTTAAATCAGCACCTTTGTTGTAAGTAAGTTGGTGAAGGGTGTCTTGCGTAAGCTTCAGCCGCTGGTCTGTATCCAGGTATTGTTGCAACGTATTGTTGCTATTCGTCAGCTTGTTGAGGGCCTCTTCTCTGGAAATCTGAATTTCTTTGTATTTGGCCCGGGAGGATACTTTTTCCAGGTAAGGAATGTCACCGGTTTCATATCGCAATTTCCCCGCTTCATCCAGATCCTTAAAGATGTCTTCCAGCTTTTCCATTAACGCCACTTTTTCTTTGGCATATAGCACATCCATGTATGCTTTCCTTACATCGCGCTTCAATTTTGCCTTTTCGCGGATCAACTTTTTCTTGCTTTCATCGATCCGTTGCTTTGCCAGTTTATCTCTTGCCAGGTATTCCATCGGTGCATTCATTTCCTGCTCTATCGACCAGGAGTTTATACCGGCACCTTCAGTTTCTTTTTCATAGGACAGCTTGGTGTCCGGCAGGTTCCATGATGTTGCTTTTCGTTTCTGTTGCTGTTCTACTTGTAACTCACCGGCCTTAATCCTTGGATGATTATCTATAGCGATTTCAACTGCCTGTTCAATACTATGGATTGAATCCGCTTGCTGTGGTTGCTCCTGAGCCGTTGTAGTAACAGGAAACATGCCGGAAAACAGAATAAGTCCAAACAGTACAGTTTTGCTGGTACCATTGATCTTTTTTCTTGTTTTGGATGCCATCTGTGAGAGAGATGGTACTTTGTGCATCCTTTCGCTGAATGAATATATAATGGGCAACAAGATCAGTGTCAGCAGTGTCGCGGTAATTAATCCTCCCACCACTACAGTAGCCAGGGGGCGCTGTACTTCAGCTCCGGAGGATGTGGATACGGCCATCGGAAGAAAACCAAGGGCATCGGTTAAGGCTGTAAGGATAACAGGACGTAAACGCATATCGGTTCCGTGATATATACGCCGAAATACATTGTTCATACCTTCTGCTTTTAATTCGTTAAAGAAACTCATCAGCACAATCCCATTCAGAACGGCGATACCGAACAGCGCTATGAAACCTACCCCGGCCGAGATGCTGAAAGGCATGCCGCGAAGCCATAATGAGAATACGCCTCCAATGGCTGCCAGGGGTACAGCAGAAAATACCAGGATTGCCTGCTTGAATGAATTAAAGGTGAAATAGAGCAACGTAAAGATAAACAACATAACCAGGGGAACTACCCAGGATAGTCGCCGTTTTGCGTCCTGGAGGCTTTCGAACTCCCCTTCGTAGGTGATGTTATATCCTCTGGGTAGGTCGAGTTCCCGGTTCAGTCGCCCTTGTACTTCTTCAACAAAGGATTCCGTATCCCTGTCACCAATATTGACATCCACTTCCAGTTTCCTTTTGACTCCTTTCCGGGAGATGGCTGCCGGCCCTTCCTGTATTCCGATGTCTGCTACTTCTTTTAACGGTACCTGTCTGCCATTGGATCGTTGGATGAACAGCTCTCCCATGGCATCCGGATCGTTTCTATATTGCTCTTTGAGCCTTACAACCTGAGAAAATTGCCGTTCGCCTTCATATATAATCCCGGCATCGGCACCTGAATAACCCGACTGAATGGCACGGTTCACCGTTTCAATGTCCAAACCATATTGGGCAAGCTTATCCCGGTCATATTGTATTGCCAATTGTGGCAATCCTACCACTTTTTGAACATTCAGATCGCCGACGCCCGGGACCTGGCTGATAATTTCTTTAGATTGATTTCCCAGGTGATAGAGGGTATCCAGGTCATTGCCATAGATATTAACCAGGACATCGGCTGTGGAACCGGTAAGCAGATGATTGAATAACATTTCAATAGGTTGGGCAAAGAAAAATCCTACGCCCGGGACTGAGGCGGACATTTCTTCTTTCATTTTCTCTGCCAGTTCGTCTTTGGTTTCGGCACGCTTCCATTCATCCTTTGGCTTTAGATTGATGATCATTTTCGCCATCTCCAATGACATGGGGTCTGTTGGAATTTCTCCTGTGCCGATTTTTGTGGCTACCTGTTCCACTTCATCCGGAAATTCATTTATCAGCACTTGTTCCAGGTTCGTATTTATCTCGACAGTCTCCGACAACGAAGTTCCGGGTTGCAACACGGGATGAATAGCAAAGTCGCCTTCATCAAGGGTAGGAATAAAGACTGAGCCCAGTCGTCCGAAAATAAGCACTGCACTGACAAGCAGTAAAATGATGCCGGTGGTAACAGCATAGCGGTATCGCAAAGCCCGGCGCAGGATGTTCTGATATATGGTACGAATCCTTTGAATGATCCGGTCTGCCAGCCTCGGTTTATTCGATTTTTCGGGACGTAATAGAAGGGCAGACATCATAGGGACATAGGTCAGGCAAAGGATCATGGCACCTATTAACGCCGAACCGAAGATTATGGCCATGGGTCTGAACATATCTCCTTCCTGTCCGGTTAGTGTGAGAATCGGGATGAATACAATAAGGATGATCAACTGTCCGAAAAAAGCTGTCCGCATCATTCGTCCGGATGACCAGATGGTAATTTCATTAATTTTTGATTGTAAGGATTTTCCCTTTAGTTGTTTTAATGAAGTTAGGTTGCGGCTGATCTGGAATACTGTAAATTCAATAATGATTACGGCTCCGTCGATGATTATGCCAAAATCAATAGCCCCCAGGCTGATAAGGTTAGCCGAGAAATCGAATGTGTACATGATCCCAAGTGCAAAAAGAAGCGAGAGTGGAATAACGGATGCCGTAATTAAACCCGAGCGGAGACTGCCCATTAACAGGATCAGCACAAAGATCACGATCAGAGCTCCAAGCACCAAATTCTCCGTAACCGTTCCTGTGGTTTCGCTTATAAGAGTGGAACGATCCAGAAAAGGCTTCATTTCTACCCCTTCCGGTAAAGCCTCTTTTACCCTGGGAAGGCGTTCTTTAACATTGGCTATGACTTTCGCAGGGTTTTCCCCTCTGAGCATCATGATCTTTCCACCGACGGCTTCTCCTTCACCGTTATAGGTAAAAGCTCCAAAACGAGGAGCATGACCAAATTTTACTGTTGCAACATCATTTATGGTTAAAGGAGTGCCCTGCTCATTTTTTATTACAATGGCACGAATGTCATCCAGGGATTGGGTAAGCCCTTCGCCCCGCACAAAATAGGCCCGCCGGTTCTTCTCTATATAGTTACCCCCGGTATTCGCATTGTTCTTTTTCAGTGCCTCATAAATATCCGTGATCGTTAAGTTATAGCTCTTCAACCGTTCAGGGGCCACAGCTACCTCGTATTGTTTCAAGTAACCGCCCATGGTGTTTACACCGACCACGCCGTCAATATTGATCAGTTCCTTCTTGACGATCCAGTCTTGTATTTCGCGGAGCTTCATGGCGTTATAAACACTATCATAGCCCGGCTTGGCAGAAAGCACGTATTGATAGATTTCTCCCAGCCCTGATGTCATGGGTCCAATGGTGGGCTGGCCAACACCTTCTGGTAATTTTTTTGAGGCGCCCTCCAGCTTTTCCCTGACAAGCTGCCTTGGTTTATACATCCCCATGTCCTCTTCAAATACCAGCGTAATATCCGATAACCCAAATTTTGACACCGAACGGATCTCTTTGAGTCCTGCTAAATTGCCCATCTCCAGCTCAATGGGGTTGGTTATCAGCCGTTCGACTTCTTCCGTTGCCAAATCTGGCGTGTAGGTGGTTACCTTTACCTGGTTGTTGGTTAAATCGGGCAATGTGTTCAAAGAAAGGTTGAACATGGAATATATGCCCCAACCAATCCATGCCAATATAAAAAGCCCGATGATGAATTTATTTCTTACAGAGAATGAAATGACCTTGTTAATCATGTACTTTTACGATTTTGGTAATTCAAATTTTTAGCTCATCCCGTATTTGCCCTATACCCGGATAGAACGGCAATTACATGGAGCGAATGGCTTCCTGTACTATCCGGCCAAAGTTTACGGGAAAGCAGCAAAACAATTAGCTAAGGAACAATAAGAATGAAGGATTATGAAAAGAAAGGGGGTGCCCTTAGGTGGTGGGACAGGTAGTAATATTGATTAATGGTCCTGTAATTGAATGTCCTGTATGCAACTTCTTCTGTTTCTTTTGAAAAAAGGACAAACTCAGTATGATGTATAGCAAAATCAGGATAATGATTAATTATCTGAACAAGTTGATCTCTATAGTTATCAACAACCAGATTATTAAATGCATGGCAATGATAATCCGTTTCTTTCGATCCATTGGACTCATGCTGGCAATCTTCCGTTGAGGGGTGGACGGGAATAGAATTGGAATCGTAATGGTGGTGATGGGGCACAACGGCATGTGCAAGAAAAAGCAGACCGATAAGCCCGAGAAAATAGATCGATATTTTATTTTTAATTTGCATTAAAATTATACCCTATCCAAATAAAAGATGGCGCAAAAATAAAAAAAAGTTGGATAATTGGAGGAGCTTTAATTTATTTATCTTTACAAAATGTAAATCCTAAGCAATTGTATAACCGCAAACTTTTTGAATATGAAAATTACCATGGTAAAGAAGATCCTCGAAGACGGCAGCGAATGTAAAAAGTGCCGTGAAGTCACTGAAAGATTGAAGACTCATAATGAGATGGATAAAATTGATAACATAGCCTATGCAGATGTGCGGGAGCCAGGTTCGGAAGGTTTTAAGCTGGCAGAAAAACACAATGTGGACATCACCCCGTTCTTTATTGTAGAGGACAATGGCACTGAAACCGTGTACAAGACCTACCTGGAGCTACGCAAAAATGCCTTTAACCAGGAACCTGATGCAGATGATGTAGAGATAGAGGAGAAAAGAAAGGCTCCACCTGATGAGTTGGAGTTTCTGTAAAAATCGATTTTTTATTAAGAGACAATCCAATTTTTTGTTTATATACTTCACTTAATCTTCAAAGCGTTATTTTATAAAGTTATTTAATAAATGGAGAAAGACAAAAACAAGGACGCAAATGAGCCTTTGTCGGATTACGGCCAGCCGTTGACTTTTGAGAAGGTTTGGAAAATGTTTCAGGAAACAGATAAGATGTTTCAGGAAACAAGGGGACAATTAGTGGAAACAAGGAAGCAATTTCAGGAGACAAGAGAACAGTTTCAAGAGATGGACTACCTTAACACTTAGATCGAGAAGTTTGACAAAGTTTTTGCCGGATAAATTAAACCATTGCAGGGCAACCTTCTTTTTCCCAATCCCACCTTCACTCCGTTTCGGCGGGCCTGCCCGCCTGTCCCAGTCGGGCAGACATCCAATCCTCCAATCAACCAATAGCATAATAACCCATCCGCAATTTGAGTTATTTTTGTAACATGAAAAAAATGACTGGGTTTATACGACAATTATTCAAATATTTCTTGCTGGGCCTGGTCTACTTCTACCGGTGGGTGATCTCTCCCCTGACGATGTCTTCGTGCAGGCATGTACCTACGTGTTCACAGTATATGTTAGAGGCTGTCCGGCGACACGGTCCCGGCAGGGGTTTTCTCCTCTCCGCGAACAGACTTTCCCGCTGCCATCCGTGGGGTACACACGGATACGATCCGGTACCGAGGTTTGTGGTGAAAAGATACCGGACCTCTAAGCGAATTAAACCCGAAACGAGACTGAAGGAACATTAGATGATTCGTATCATATAAGGAGCATATAATATAATAAAGCACCAAAAAACAAATCCGATAGCTATCGGATTTGATGTTTGATTTATTGGAAATTAAAATTTTTTATACCTCCTTATCAGGAAAGTAATCACCAAGCTTTAAAATTTCGGTTCCCA
>JBNJFN010000122.1:0-8523 GCA_051746885.1 Bacteroidota bacterium
GCAATCCTTCTGTAGACCGGTGAAGTGCACCCCGCGAAAATAAAGAATCAAGCCGGATCTTCGACAAGGTAGTATCCTTATGAACAAAGAGCGAATCAAATTCCAGGGTATTTCTGTTAAAACGTTTCCAGTGAAAATCCGAGGTATCATCTGTGGAATGGGCTGCCGCCACTACCTTGTTCTCATTCCCGGAGAAAAAAACAAAAATTGTATCTTCACCATATCCGGTAGATCTGTGGGCATCAGCACTGCCTTCAAAATCGTACAACTGGGCATAAGAAGAAAAGGAAAGCAATAACAGAAAAAATAAAATACAGGAGATAAGTCTTTTACTGGTCATCATCAAAATTTATATCCATTTATAACACAATATTAAAAAATTTGTTGAAAAGTGCTTTATATTATTAAATAAACTACAGAGTCATATTTTTTATTTTTGAAGAATCGCAGAAGGTGATTAATTTTGCCGTTTTTGACTATATTTCAAAAAATTCTACATCAATTGGAAGATTTTCTAAAGCAACTCAATAAAGCACAAAAAGAAGCTGTAAAAAACTATCAGGGTCCTTCACTGGTTATAGCAGGAGCCGGTTCAGGGAAGACAAGGGTTTTAACCTACCGTATAGCCTATATCCTGAAACAAGGCGTAAAACCCTGGAATATCCTTGCACTGACCTTTACCAATAAGGCAGCTTCAGAGATGAAAGAAAGAATAGCCGAGATGGTGGATGAAGAATCGGCGCGTAAGTTATGGATGGGGACTTTTCATTCCGTATTTTCGAGAATTCTCAGGCTGGAATTCCGGGTTACCGGTTACTCAAAAAATTATACCATTTATGACAGCGTTGATTCAAAAAACCTGATAAGAAAAATTATCAGGGAACTGAGCCTGGACGAAAAGGTATATAAGCCTAATCAGGTACTGGGGAGAATATCCACGGCAAAAAACAACCTGATCACCAGTCAGTCATATTCCAATAATCCACAGATCACCCAGCAGGATGAAAACTCAAGAAGACCACGCATTGCGGATATATACCGCATCTACTCCTCTCGCTGCCGGAAAGCAGATGCCATGGATTTCGACGACCTGCTGTTAAACACCAATATTTTATTCAGGGATTATCCCGAAATCTTAAAAAAGTACCAGGACAAATTTCAGTACATTCTCGTGGATGAATACCAGGATACCAATTTCGCCCAATACCTGATCGTCAAAAAACTATCCCAAAAATTCAGAAACCTGTGCGTAGTAGGAGATGATGCTCAAAGCATCTACTCATTCAGGGGCGCAAAAATCGAAAACATCCTGAATTTCCAAAAGGATTTTCAGGATGCCCGTCTGTTTAAGCTGGAACAAAACTACCGCTCCACCCAGAACATTGTGGAGGCTGCCAACAGCATGATCCGCAAAAATGAAAATCAAATTCACAAGAATGTATTCTCTGAGCAGCAACAAGGAGATAAGATCGAAGTATTATCATCATTCACCGATACAGAGGAAGCCTATAACATTGCACGATCCATCAGTGATAAAATCAACAACGAAGGATACGAGTACCGGGATTTTGCCATTCTTTACAGAACCAATGCCCAATCGCGGAATTTCGAAGAGGCATTCAGAAAGTTTAACCTGCCCTATAAAGTTTACGGCGGAGTCTCCTTCTATCAGCGAAAGGAGATCAAGGATATGCTGGCTTATTTACGGCTAAGCATCAACTTTAAGGATGAAGAAGCCTTATTGAGGATTATAAACTATCCGGCAAGGGGTATCGGTAAAACAACACTGGGAAAAATTCAGAGCTATGCCGATGAACACTCCATGAATATATGGGATGTATTGGATAACCTGGCAGAATACCCGATTGACATCAATAAAAATACTACAGACAAGATCAGAAAATTCAGCGAAATGATGAAGGAATTCAGCAAGCTGGCCGTAGAAAAAGATGCTTATCAGGCTGCCCTCACAATGGCTGAAAATTCAGGAATTATCAATGACCTGAAAAATGCCGGAACCATGCAGGAACAAAACAAATTTGAAAACGTACAGGAAATACTGAACGGAATAAAGGATTTTACTGAACGTTATCAGGGAGAAGAAATACCAACTCTTGAAGAATATATTCAAAATGTTTCCCTGCTGACAAACGCCGACAATGAAGGAGAAGAAGACATTAACAAAATTACAATCATGACCATGCATTCAGCAAAAGGCCTGGAATTCAAAAATGTGTACCTGGCAGGAATTGAGGAGGGGGTATTTCCGTCAAAAATGTCTATGAACAGCGACAAAGAACTGGAGGAAGAAAGAAGGCTCTTTTATGTTGCGCTAACCCGGGCGGAAGAGAAAGCCATACTAAGCTATGCAAACAACCGTTATAAATGGGGCGTATCAAATAAGTCGCGTCCTAGCAGATTCATCTACGAGATCGATCCGAAATACATGATTTTTCCTGACTTTGAATCTGGCGCAAACGGGGAAGACGAAACTAAGGACATGAAAACGGGAGGAGCATTTACCCATGGTGTGAATGCATCATCCAAAAATTCCAACCTGAAGAAAATTGGCAGAAGACCAAAGGGTGAACAGCCTCAAACCGAGTACAAAGGAGACCTTCAGGTAGGAATGAAAGTGGAACACGACCGCTTTGGCAAGGGAAAAATCCTCAATATTGAGGGAGGACCACCTAATACCAAAGCCACTATATTCTTCAATGAACATGGTCAAAAACAACTTCTTCTAAAATTTGCCAAATTAAAAATAATATCCTGATAATTTGTTATCAATTTAAAAACCACTAATTTTGTACAAATTTAATCTCATCTGATATGGAGTATAATACGAGCAAAAAACAATTGATCTTACCGGAGTATGGGAGAAATATCCAGAAGCTGGTAGAATATTGCAAGACAATCAAAGACAAGGAGGAGCGGAACCGGATGGCTCAATCCATTATTGAAATTATGGGTAACATGTATCCACATTTTAGGGATATAGCCGACTTCAAACATAAACTCTGGGACCACCTCCAAATTATGGCCGGATATGAGCTGGATATTGACTCTCCTTATGAAGCCCCTCCAAAGGAAGCCTTAAGAAGTGATCCCGATCCCGTTCCCTATAACAACAAAGAGATAAAATACAAGCATTACGGAAAAATCATAGAAAAACTGATTCAAAAGGCTACAGAGTTTGAGGAAGGGGAAGAAAAGAATGCCCTTATTGAAACCGTAGGCAACCAAATGAAAAAAAATTACATCACCTGGAACAAAGACTCTGTAAGCGATGAACAAATATTCAAGGATATAGAGCAACTCTCAGGTGGAAAAATCAAGGTGGACCGGGAAAAAGTCAAACTGACCGACGCCAAGGACATAGTCAGCAAACTCAAAAAGAAACGAAACACCAAAAAAGGGAAGAACAGCAATAACAATCATCAAAAATCCCATTGATTTATGGGTTCATTTATCATCCAGGGAGGCAAAAGTCTAAAGGGAGAGATCCATCCACAAGGTGCAAAAAATGAAGCTCTCCAGGTAATCTGTGCTACACTTCTTACTCCTGAAAAAGTAACCATCCATAACATACCCAACATCAGGGATGTCAATAAACTGCTGGACCTGATCAAGTATCTGGGCGTTACGGTAACCAGGGAATCCAGATCTACTTACAGCTTTAAAGCGGAGAGCATCAACTTTGATTACTTACAGACCCGGGAATTTACGGAAAAAGCAGAGGGTCTGAGAGGTTCAATAATGATCATGGGGCCTTTGCTTTCACGGTTTGGGAAAGGATATATACCCAAACCCGGCGGAGACAGAATAGGAAGGAGACGGCTGGATATCCATTTTCAGGGATTCGAGAAACTGGGAGCCAAATTTGTATATAATTATAAAAGTAATTTTTATACAATAGAAGGAGCCCATTTGAAGGGCAGTTATATGCTGCTTGAAGAAGCCTCGGTGACGGGCACGGCCAATATCATCATGACAGCTTCCATGGCAGAGGGAACCACCACCATCTACAATGCAGCATGTGAACCTTATGTGCAACAGCTTTGCCACATGCTTAACCGTATGGGTGCCTCCATTTCCGGGATCGGTTCAAATCTGATAACCATTAAAGGCGTACGGGAACTGAAGGGCTGTTCACACCAAATTCTTCCCGACATGATCGAAGTGGGCAGTTTTATAGGCATCGCTGCGATGACCCAATCAGAAATCACCATTAAAAATGTTTCATACGATAATCTGGGGATCATCCCTATGTCTTTCAGAAGGCTGGGGGTTGAAGTCCAAAGGAAAGGAGATGACATTTTTATTCCCAAACATGATCATTACGAAATTGAAACCTTCATAGATGGTTCGATCATGACCATTGCAGATGCACCATGGCCGGGCCTGACTCCTGACCTGCTCAGTGTAATGCTGGTTATTACCACCCAGGCCAGGGGGAGCGTGCTAATCCACCAAAAAATGTTTGAAAGCAGGCTCTTCTTTGTAGATAAGCTCATAGACATGGGTGCCCAGATTATTCTTTGTGATCCCCACAGGGCAACAGTTATTGGCCAGGATCATCAGATCAGACTGCGTCCTACCAAAATGACCTCCCCGGATATTAGAGCCGGCGTTGCTTTACTGATTGCGGCACTTTATGCTGATGGCACCAGTACCATTCATAATATCGAGCAAATTGACCGTGGATATGAAAATATTGATGCACGGCTGAACAAGATAGGAGCTGACATTCAAAGAATGGAATAAAATACTTGCCACATTTTCATCTGCCTACCCATTGCCTTGTGTCAATTTGTCGCAACACCATATTTTGGCAAATTATTTGATCATTGAGAATGGAATTTTTGAATCAGGTTGTGTGGATACTAAAAAAACAGAATTTGGATATGACAAAAGAAAAAAATATGAAATCAGAAGAAAAGAAAAATCAGGATCAACTCAATACAGAAGAGACACAGGAACAAACACAACAGGAGGCACAGGAACAGCAAGGCGAAGAAACGGTAGCAGAGGAAAAAAAGGAGAAGAAAAGTCAGGAAGAGGAGGAACACAAGCAGGAAAAAGAAGTAAAACAGGAAGAAGAAAAAGGTGCCTCCCGGAAAAAAGAAAAATCCAGGAAGAAAGAGGGTAAAAAATCTGGCGAAGATAAAGAGAAAAAGAAAGAGGAAAAAAAGCAGGAAGAAGAAGCTGAAGCACAGCAGGAAGTAAAAGAAGAAGAAAAAAAGAAAAAAGAAAAATCAGATAAAGAAAAACTGGCAGAACTCCAGGATAAATATATTAGATTAACGGCTGAATACGACAATTACAGAAAAAGAACCCTTAAGGAGAAGATGGAGCTTACAAAATCAGCAGGTGAAGATATTCTTAAAGGATTGCTTCCCATTATGGATGATTTTGAGCGTGCGCTTCAGTCAATTGATGAGGCCGGAGACATTCAGGCTGTCAAAGATGGGGTTCATCTGATATATAATAAATTTAAAGATTTTTTAAACCAGCAGGGAATTAAAGAGATAGAAGCCCAGGACAAGGATTTCGATACTGACAAGCACGAGGCTGTCTCAAAAGTCCCGGCACAAAGTGAGGATATGAAGGGTAAAGTGGTAGATGTAGTGCAAAAAGGATATTATTTGAACGATAAAGTATTAAGATTCGCTAAGGTCGTTGTAGGAGAATAGAAGCCAGGGATTTTCCTTTCAGGCGTTAACTCCATTGAAAGAACAACAATTTGTCAAAAAATTATAAGGAAAAGAAAGATATTTTATGGCTGGTGAAAAAGATTATTATGAAATATTAGGTGTTTCTCGTGATGCTTCCCAGGAAGAAATCAAGAAGGCATACCGTAAGATGGCGATTAAATATCACCCGGATAAAAATCCCGGAGATAAAGAGGCGGAAAGAAAGTTCAAGGAAGCAGCCGAGGCATACGAAGTATTGGGTAATCCGGATAAACGGAAAAAATATGATCAGTTTGGTCATGCAGGAGTCAAAGGCGGAGCCGGTGCCGGAAGTGGCGGGGGCTTTCATGGTGGTGGTATGACCATCGAAGACATTTTTGAACAGTTCGGAGACATTTTTGGAGGAGGCTTTGGAAGTGCCTTTGGCGGTTTTGGCGGCTTCAACGACTTTGGAGAATTCGGCGGAACCACCGGTAGAAGGAGGAGAAGCCGAAAGACCAGTAAAGGTTCCAATATTCGGGTAAAGGTAGCTTTAACCCTGGAGGAAATTGCCAAAGGAGTAAATAAAAAGCTGAAGCTGAATAAGTATATACAATGCGATATATGCAACGGAACTGGTGCGGAAAAAGGTTCATCATCAGCTTACAGTACATGCCCTACCTGTAAAGGATCAGGCCAGGTAACACAGGTTGCCAATACTTTTTTGGGGCAGATGCAAACCACTTCAACCTGTCCGCAATGTGGCGGAGAAGGCAGGATACTGCATAATAAATGCACCAAATGTCACGGCGAAGGGATTGTCAAAGGAAATGAAGTGGTATCCGTTGACATACCGGCAGGCGTAGCAGAAGGAATGCAGATGACCGTCAGCGGAAAAGGAAACGCAGCCAGACGAGGGGGTATTAACGGCGATCTGATCGTATTGATTGAGGAGAAAGAGCATCCTTACTTCACCCGCGACGGCAATGATCTGATCTACGGGCTGTATATCAGCTTTCCCACTGCTGCAATGGGAGGACCTGTAGAAGTACCCACATTGGATAGTAAGGTTAAAATTAAAGTGGAACCGGGTACACAACCCGGTAAAATCCTGCGCCTACGTGGAAAAGGTCTTCCCGAAGTAAATGGTTACGGTAAGGGGGATCTGCTGGTCAATGTCAATGTATGGGTCCCCAAGAACCTGACCAAAGAGGAGAAAAAAATGCTGGAGACCCTGGAGCAATCTCCCAATTTCAAACCGAGTCCGGATGAAACGGACAAAACCTTCTTTGAGAAGATGAAGGCATTCTTCGAATAAAGCAATCAAATCCCCATATATATCATCCTGACAAAATAAATGGCGTCACAACAAGTGACGCCATTTATTTTTATATCCGACATTGCTTCATGATATAAGCTGTCAGACTCGCAGAAAAAAATACAGATGCCTGAATCCGGGCAGATGTAACCCGGAACTGCAGAATACCGTATATATTTTTAAAATTATCCATCTTAAAAAACCTTCAGACTATGGCTAAAACCATAAAAATATTTACCGTTTCCCTTATTATATCGGCATGCATGGCATTGCTGCTGCATAGCTGCGAAATGCAAGAGGAAACCAAGCTCCAGCCCGAAATAATTATCACCAACCCCGGGAATAATACGGAAATTATCAAAGGTTCAACAATAAAAATTACGGCACAGCTTAAGGATTTCAGCCAGTATTACAAAGTACACCGCATCACTTTAACAGCTGGAGATTCTATGCTGATGCAAAAAGAGGGTTATGTGTCTCATTTTACTCATCTTTTGCCAACCGCTCGTCTAACGGAGGAATCTACCCGGGAAATATCTGCACAGGTATGGTACACCAATGAAAAACCCGAAGATAAAAAGTGGAACTATTTTTCTGCGAGAGACCAATATGAAAAGCATATTGAAGACAATAAAAATGGCACAGACACGCTTAAGGCCAATACAAGTGTTGCTATAAATCTGACCGGCCATCCGGGAAGCAGCTTAAAAATGGATTTTGTCTCTTTCTCTCCAGATACACAAACCGTCGATAACGATACCCTCATCGTCGATTCTATGGAAATGGGAAAATACGAAGTAACCAATCAACAGTACTGCAAGTTCATGAATTCAATTCAGGCAGACTCTTCGGGTTTCTATGGGAACATAAGATATATCTATCTTACAGATTCAACAGGCATTACTTATAATGGAGAGCGTTTTGTACCGGGAGAGGGGATGGACTCCATACCTGTTGTTAATGTAACATGGGCGGGAGCCAACAGTTTCTGCCAATGGATGGGCGGACGTCTGCCCACTGAAACAGAATGGTATTACGCCAGCAAACCACATTATCCCTATGGGGGAAACAACTATTCTCTTGATCAGGTGGCCTGGTACAGAGACAACTCCGAAGGAAAACCCCATAAAATAGGACAGAAAATTTCCAATGCATACGACCTCTATGACATGAACGGCAATGTTGCTGAATGGTGCCTCAGTTGGTCCAATGAGTCCTCTAAAATATATAAGGGAGGTCATTGGCATTCACCGGCAACCAAGCTAATGAACTCCGCAAGTGCTCACCTGTCTCCCAATAATGCGAAAAATTATCTGGGATTTAGGGTAGTGATACCAAAATAAGTACTACTATTTCTCATTGTCCTGATGGGATAAGGCAGTTTGAATATTCATGGACACAGGGTTAATTATCATAACTACAAATTGAATCTTATGGAAATTTTATAGGCCAGATTATCTGAAAATTTCTCAAAGGCATAGGGTCCATACCTGTAAAACACACCGAAACCATAATTAAAAAGGCTGGTCC
>JBNJFN010000123.1:0-8464 GCA_051746885.1 Bacteroidota bacterium
GTTTGAAAGCAGGATAAAAGGATAAAACAAGGGAAAGAAAACCAATGAAGAAAGCTTTATGTGGGTAATATGCACTTTTTTTATTTTAAAGCCGGCCAGTTTGGCAAGTACCCTCAGTTTCTGAATGCCTATTAGAAACAGATGACCAAAATAAATCTCGCTGGTTATCTGCTGTTGTGACATCCATATACTATCCAACTCATTCGGGGGCATTTTTGATCCCGAGCGCTCACTTTCCGCCAACAAGTAGCTCAGTCTTGCACGAATACTGGAATAATTCGGTGTTGTGATCAATAAAATCCCGTCAGGTTTCATTAACCTATTGAATTCCTGAAGGGCCCGGAACTGATCACTGAAATGCTCAATGCCTTCCTGGCAAATGAAACCATCTGCTGATTTATCTGCCAGGGGAATCCCTGTATTAATATTCGCTCTGTTGCATTCTATACCAGTCACTGTAAAATATTCAGGAAACAAATCGAAGGCCAGGGGCTCAGCTCCGACCTCTTTCAGCAGTCTCGAGGTGACTCCGTTACCCGCAGGAAAATCAATGATTTTCCTGCCTTTGAATAGTCCCTGATGCTTCAGCAAATACCGTTTTACATAATATTTGATGCTCCTGGGATTGTCCTCATACTCCATAATTCCTGTCGTTTTTACAAATTTATTTTTTCAAACCAATCCGTTGGATTTATTTTGAAAAATACTCATTTTTGTTATTAAGATGAGTAGCTGCTTAATTAATATTTTGCCCCGAAAATACACAAAAAATAATGAGCCCTGCCTTATGAAAAGAAATGTCTGTCAAAAAATTCAGCATACCCTGCTCGTTATTGTTCTCATCCCGCTTTTATTCGGGGGATGTAGCAAGTCTGAACCAGATGTTGGCTGGCCTGAGATCAACAGGGAAACCAAACCCTGGACCCGTTGGTGGTGGCAGGGTAACAGTCTCCAGTCAGAAACCCTGCCCCAGGTAATGGAAGAATATCACCAGGCCGGCCTGGGAGGTCTGGAGATAACTCCCATATATGGGGTTAAAGGTTATGAAGATCAATTTGTGGACTATCTTTCCCCACAATGGAACGGTTTGCTTAACCAAACCCTTGCTATTGCCGACTCACTGGATTTGGGAATAGATATGGCCAACACCTCTGGCTGGCCCTTTGGCGGGCCCTGGATAGGTCCCAAACACGCCTGTAAACGTTTGGTATATAAAAAGTATCAATTTAGCGGCGATCGTAAAATACAACGAGAGATCACCTTTGAGCAAGAACCCCTCGCAAGCGCCGTAAACCAAAGCTTGGATACTAATGACATTCAGTATCCGATAAGCAAGAATGACAGCCTTCAGCAACTGGCTCCGGCACAGGTTCGGTTTCACCGGAAACTTCCATTGGTAAGTCTGATGGCTTACTCAAACAGCGAAGATGTATTGAATATTACCGATAAAGTGGATGAAAATAACAAGCTTACATGGCAAGTACCTTCCGGTGAATGGGAAGTTTATGCAGTTTTTCAGGGCTGGCACGGAAAGATGGTGGAAAGGGCCTCTCCAGGCGGAGAGGGAAACGTGATTGATCATTTCTCTGAAGCGGCCCTACAGCAACATTTACATGCCTTTGATACAGCCTTTTCCGGGGAAGATCTCCAATCCATCCGCGCTTTTTTCAACGATTCTTATGAAGTCGATGATGCCCTTGGAGAATCAAACTTCACGCCGGGATTTTTTGAGGCTTTCCGGAAACGCCGGGGTTATGATCTGCGGAGGCATTTACCGGCTCTGTTCGGAGAAGCGTCAAAAGAAAAACACCAAAGGGTATTATGCGATTACCGGGAAACCATTTCGGAACTTCTTCTGGAAAAATTTACACGACCCTGGAAAAAGTGGGCACATAAAAATAATGCCATCATAAGAAACCAGGCGCATGGCTCTCCGGCTAATATACTTGATCTGTATGGAGCAAGTGACATCCCGGAAACGGAAGGCACAGACCTGATGCGCATCAAATTTGCTTCTTCCGCGGCTCATCTGACAGGTAAAAAATTAACATCTGCAGAAGCCTGTACATGGCTGGATGAACACTTTCAGGCTACGTTAGGTGACGTTAAGAAGAATATCGACCGGTATCTGCTCGGAGGGGTAAATCACATTGTCTATCATGGCACACCCTATTCCCCTCCTAATGAACAATGGCCCGGCTGGCTGTTTTATGCAGCAGTGCATTTCGGACCGTCCAATCCTTTCTGGCATGATTTTCCCGCACTCAACCATTATGTAACCCGTTGCCAGTCATTCCTGCAAACCGGCAAACCCGACAATGACCTGTTGGTATACTTTCCGGTGTACGACAGATGGTCAAATCCCTCCGACCGGCTCCTGGAGCATTTTGATGGGGGTGCGGAAGGTACTTCAGCCCGGGAGCTCGGAATAAAGCTGCAGGAACAGGGATACACGTTCGATTTTGTCTCCGACCGGCAAATCACCACACTCACTTTAGAAGAGGAACAAATCAACGCCCATGACAGCCGCTATCAGTCGATTATTGTGCCCGAAACAGAATATATGCCTCTTGAAACGATTAATCATCTACATGAACTGGCCAACAAAGGGGCCAATGTAATCTTTTCCGGATCATTACCAGATGATGTGCCCGGTTATGGATCATTGAAAAAAAGAAAAGAGCAATACAGGGAGTTACAAACAAATATTAATTTCTCCGCTTCGAAAAATGGCATTCAAAAAGGCGAAATCGGTGAAGGAAATTTTTATATAGGAAAATCTGTTCCTGGCATGCTTAAAGAATCAGGCATCTTTCCTGAACCTATGGTTAAAGATAGCCTGTGGTTTATTCGGCGAAAACAGCCCCACGGTTATCATTACTTTATCCTGAACAGAAGCAGTAAAAAAATCGATCAATGGGTCAAATTAAAAAACAGTGTCTCTTCTGCTGTTCTTTATGATCCGATGAATGACCGGTACGGAAAAGCGGCAACAGGAAAAAAGGGCTCCGTCTACCTGCAACTCCGTTCCGGAGAATCTTGCATTCTTGAGACATACGATCGGGAAATCCGCACAGATGATTATACTTATTTGGAGAATAATGGTGATCCTGTATCAATAAATGGAAGCTGGAAAATCAAATTTGTGGATGGAGGACCCCAACTACCGCCTATGGTAGAAACGAAACAACTGAAATCCTGGACAGACATGGATGGGGATATCTACAAACGATTTTCCGGAACAGCTTCCTATACGATCACCTTTGAGAAACCCGAAATTCCGGATACTAAAGCCTGGCTGCTTGATCTTGGAAAAATTGGCGAAAGCGCTGAGGTTTCATTGAACGGGAAAACTCTGGGAACATTTATACAGCCTCCTCATCAGTTAGTAATAAATGAGAACCGGATCGAAAAAAACAATACTCTGGAAATCAGGGTAAGCAATTTGATGGCTAACCGGATTGCTTATATGGACAGGGAAGGCATATACTGGAAAAAATTCTATAACATCAATTTTCCGGCAAGAAAGCCTGAAAACAGAGGCGAAGACGGTCTTTTTACCGCAGCGGAATGGGAACCTTTCAGGTCTGGCCTGATGGGCCCGGTAAGCTTAACACCCCTAAAACATAAAACGTTTTCTATCAAATCAAAATAATTTATTTGATAAATAATTTTTTAAATATTTTGTCGGCTTAAAAATAATTTCTACTTTTACACCCTCAAAATCAAAATAGATTATGTGGCAGGAACGTACAAATATTTCCTATTTTTATTTTTTCTTTTATTTTAATAGATAAAGGGATTATTTGTATACACTGTCCAAGCATATAAAATACAAATAATCCCGGAGCAATTCGGGATTTTTTTTTATAAATGAATAAGACAACAACTATGTGCATCCATACCTTCTCGTTTTTCTTTTACGGATTTAACCGGTACTTTTATTTTTTTATAGAGTAAAGGGATGGATATTATAGAATTTAAAGAACAGTCTATAATTGAAATCCCGAGGAGCTTCCCCGGGATTTTTTTGGCAGTTATCTTACAGATAAGTTATTTTGAATTACAAATTAAATAAACCCGAAAAATGAAACAGGTGAGTACAGAACCTTTACGAGTGGCCATCCAGGGTGGTTATGGAGCTTTTCACGAAATTGCTGCTTTGCATTATTTCGGCAGTGATAATGTTGAGATTGTGCCAGGTCAAACATTCAGCCAGTTGCTTAAGAATCTGGCCAATCAAGATGCTGACTATGGCATTATGGCCATTGAAAATATGGTGGCAGGAAGCATTATACCCAACTATAAGCTTCTCAAGGATTCCAACATGAATATTGTAGGGGAAATTTATCTGCGCATCAAGCAAAATCTAGTGGCTTTGCCCGGTCAGACGATCGAAGATATTAAAGAAGTCTATTCACATTCGATGGCGCTCTTGCAATGCCAGGATTTCTTCGAACAACATCCCGACATCCGTTATATTGAAAGCCCTGACACCGCATTAAGTGCCAAACATATTAGAGATAATGAACTAAAAGGTGTTGGTGCCATATCCAGTGAACAGGCAGCAGTACGATATGATCTTGAAGTTATCAAAGCGGGTATAGAAAGCAATAAAAAGAACTATACCCGCTTTTTGATTTTAAAAGACCGTAATGGTAATAATGAGCAGGAAAAGGACGTCAACAAATCCTCGTTAACCTTTGCCCTCGCGCATAAAATCGGGAGCCTGTCAAAGGTATTGTCCATCTTCTCGTTCCACCACATCAACCTCTCCAAGATCCAATCGTTGCCTATTATAGGGAAAGACTGGGAATATCAGTTTTATGTAGATGTGGAATTCGATGATTACGAAAGATATCAACAGGCACTAAGTGCTGTTGCTCCGTTTACCAGCGGGCTTGTAATACTCGGAGAGTATAAACGGGGCAAATCCATCATGTAAAGGGAAGAATTATGATAATTGATTCGGCAGACCGATTAAAGACAGTCAAAGAATACTATTTCTCCAAAAAGCTGAAGGAGATAGCCCAGATGCGCGCTGAGGGGAAACAGGTGCTAAACCTGGGCATTGGAAGCCCCGATCGTCCACCCGCAGATGAAGTAATCCAAACCCTTCAAAAAGAAGCACAAAAAGAACATGCCCACGGGTATAAAGGTTACACGGGTTTACCAGAGCTCCGCGAAGCTTTTTCCCGCTGGTATGAATATTACTATGGAGTACAACTGAATCCGGAAAGAGAGATTCTGCCCCTGATCGGTTCTAAGGAAGGAATTCTCTATATCTCCATGGCCTTTCTGAACCCGGGGGACGGAGTACTGATTCCCGATCCCGGATATCCCACCTACCAGGCTGTTTCACAGCTTATGCAGGCTCAGATAATAACCTATGACCTGGATGAACAAAACAACTGGGCGCCCGACCTGGAAAAGCTTGAAAAAATGGACCTGAGTAATGTCAGGCTGATGTGGATCAATTATCCCAACATGCCCACCGGCGCAACGGCTTCAGAAAATTTATTCTCGGAATTGATTGATTTTGGACGGAAACACCGGATACTGATCTGCAACGACAATCCCTATAGCTTCATCCTGAATGATAATCCCAGAAGCATCCTGGGTGTTGATGGAGCCGGAGAAGTGGCCATTGAGCTCAACTCGCTCAGTAAATCCCACAACATGGCCGGCTGGCGTGTAGGCATGCTTGGCGGTAATGAAGACTATGTTCAGACGGTCCAGAAGGTCAACTCCAACGTTCATTCCGGGATGTTTTATGCTGTACAGCAAGCTGCTGTGGAAGCATTGCAGCTCTCAGACGAATGGTACCGTGCGCTGAACAACATGTATCGAAATCGAAGAGCCATTGTGTGGGAGATCTTTGATTTACTGAACTGCTCTTATTCCAGAAATGCTACCGGACTGTTCGTATGGGCTAAAATCCCGGATTCGGCAGATGATGCCGAAACATTGTCAGAAAAAATATTGCATCAGGCCCATGTATTCATCACACCGGGATTCATTTTCGGAAACAACGGAAAAAGATATCTGCGCATTTCTCTATGCAGTAATGAGAAAAATTTACAGGAAGCAAAATCACGAATTCTTCAAACGATAAATTAAATAAGCTATGGCAGAAAAACTGAATTTAGAGCCTTTTACTTTACCAGGCTTGGATACGGAACGACCCCTGGTCATTTCAGGACCATGCAGTGCTGAAACCGAAGAGCAGGTATTGGACACAGCAAGAAAACTTTCTAAAAACGGCGTTCAGATCTTCAGGGCAGGAATATGGAAACCGAGGACCAGACCGCTGGGCTTCGAGGGACACGGTTCAAAAGCACTGAAGTGGCTGCAAAAAGCCAAAGAGGAAACCGGTATGTATATGTCTACTGAAGTAGCCAATGTAAAACACGTATATGAAGCCCTGAAATACGGTGTGGACGTTTTATGGATAGGAGCGCGGACTTCAGCCAACCCTTTTGCGGTGCAGGAAATAGCCGATGCGCTCAAGGGAGTGGATATCCCCATCATGGTTAAAAATCCGGTCAATCCGGATGTTAACCTGTGGCTTGGTGCCATCGAACGCATCAACCATGCCGGAATCACCAAGCTGGCGGCCATTCACAGAGGTTTTTCCAGCTATGAAAGCTCTATATACAGAAATCCACCTCAATGGGAAATACCTATTGAATTGAAGCGAAAGGCACCCGAGCTTCCCATTATAACAGATCCCAGCCATATCTGCGGTAATTGGGAGAATCTGTTTGATATCTCACAGAAAGCCATGGACCTTAACTTCGATGGGCTCATTATAGAGTCGCACCACAATCCGGAAGAAGCCTGGAGCGATGCCAAACAACAGATCACTCCGGAAGAGCTGAAATCCATGCTGGATAAGCTTGTGCTCAGAAACGAAGAACTGAATAAGGATCAGCAGGCTAACATCGAGGAACTGCGTGTACAGATAGACAAATACGACGACATGGCTCTGGATATTTTTGAAAAACGAATGAAAATAGCCGAACAAATCGGGCGGTACAAAAAGGAAAACAACATCACCATCCTGCAGACCAAACGCTGGGATGAGATTTTGAACAAACGGATCAAGCAGGGTGAGATGAAGAACCTTTCCCCCGACTTCATAACAAAAATCTTCAGAGCCATCCACCAGGAATCCATTAGCCATCAGGAAAAGATCATGAGCCAGGTGGAAAAGGAAATGCAGGAAAGGCAGAAGCAGAAATGACTGAATGAGACTAAAGCTGAGAAGACGGGAAAACGGGAAAACGAGAAGACGGGAAAAGTGATGAGTTTTGAGTAGTGAGACGATTTTGACGGCACGACTCCACGACAGCACGAAAGAACGATGGAACGAGAAGTGAGTAGAGACATGCCGTGGCGTGTCTCTCCGGTTAGAAAGAAATGGTTCAATGAGTCAAGAGAAAACGGGAAGATGAGAAGACGAATTGAGTAATAAGTTGTGAGTTCAAATGAGGAATTTAACCACAGCAAACCCGACCCCGCTTCCGCTTCGCTCCTTCGGGGCAAGAACTCGAGACACGGGACAATTTCCTGCTCTGAGCGCTTCGCTCCAAGCTCTTAGCTATGCTCTCAGATTTATGCCTTATTTCCCCAATTCAATCATTGATTTATTCGTGCATTCGTGGCCATCATTCAATCCCGCCTGCACTTCGTTTCGGCGGGCAGGCATTAAAGCATTTTATACATACATTCGCATTCAAAATTTAAGAAGCATATAAAACAATAATAAAGCAACAGCAAAACAGAAAGTCACACTATGAAAATTCTCGTTCTCGGTGCCGGAAATATGGGTGCATGGTTTGTTGAATCCCTGTGCCTGGAACATGAAGTCGGCGTTTTTGACCTCAACAAAAAGAAACTCAGATATTTCTTTCACGCACACCGTTTTATAACCTATGAAGAAATCCGGGATTTTGACCCTGAGCTGCTGATCAATGCGGTTAGTCTCCAGCATACCGAAGAGGCCTTTGAGGAAGTGATTCCTTATATTTCAAAGGAATGTATCCTCTCAGATATTACTTCCGTTAAAAACGGCCTTGATGAATATTACAAAAAGAAAGGCATGCGGTTTGTCTCAACCCATCCCATGTTTGGCCCAACATTCGCCAATGTGCGGGAACTAAGCAATCAAAATGCCGTGATCATCAAAGAATCGGATAAAGAAGGAAAAGCCTTCTTCAGGGATTTTTACATGTCTTTTCGGCTGAAGATCTTTGAATATACCTTCCAGGAACACGACAAAACCACAGCCTATTCACTGGCCATTCCCTTTGCATCAACCCTGGTTTTTGCAGCTACCATGAAAACGCAGGAAGCACCAGGAACCACTTTTAAGAAACACCTGGATATTGCCCGGGGATTGCTTTCGGAGGATAATTACCTGCTTGCAGAGATCCTGTTTAACCCTTATGCACTGGATCAG
>JBNJFN010000124.1:0-8422 GCA_051746885.1 Bacteroidota bacterium
CCGGGACCCGAGACCTGAGACCTGAGACAAAAAACAACTAACCTGAGACCTAAAACGACTACACGACGGCACGACTACACGAAAGAGCGAGAAGGCGAGGGTGGCACTAAAGCATTAATGGTGATTGATTATTAGTCCTTACTTTTTATTTTCGTGCATTTTTTGGCAGAAAATGAAATTCTAATATCCCTGCCTTGCCGGCAGGCAGGTAATTTCGAAATTCTAAACAATATCAAATGACCAAATAAAGAAATATCAAAACGAACAAAATAGGGCTCCTGTTTTGATTATTAAAATATTGGATCATTGGAATTTGTTTGGAATTTAGAATTTAGGATTTCCAGTTTATCTGGGTTATGTTATAATCCTGGTAAAACAGCTTGATTTATTCATATTTATTTACCCGGCCATTAAGTAAAAACCATTGACTCTGGCACTGACCGATCACCTCCCTTTTTTAAGAGAGGTAAAGGAGGGTACGCCAATTAAGAAATCTAAGAATAATTTTGTTTCATCTGCCAGATATTAGTAACAATAAAGTTTTTTTATTTCTCTTGCTATAATTTCATGACATGGCTTCTTGAGAACCAGCATCTCGGTGATAAAACCAGTAATCATAACGCATCCCGGTAAAAAGGATTCGGAAATTCTTTCATCACCTGGTTGCAATACTCAATATCCTCCCGGGTGAAATACTCATCAAAGCCCCCAACCTTTCCCTTCCTGGTTTTATAGGTATCCTGGTCATTGGGGTCTTTCGGATAAAGAATATTCTTAAAAGTCCTTTTAAAATAACCCTGTTTTTCAAGTTTGTGCATATTGTTAAAACGATAAAACCAAATAATGTTTCGCAGCTTTTCTTCATCGATATCATGAACTTTTAAAAATCCCAGTAATTCCTTCATTACATTAAAGGGAGCGACATGAAGATCCTCGTATTTGATCAGCTTAAAATCAGAAGGAATATGGCGGTTTTGATCCCAGATAGAATGAAATTTCAATATTTTTTTTATCCCGTACCGGTCGTCGCGGATGAATTCTGAAATGGAGCCGTTATATACCTGATGTCGCTTTGTCACTTGAAAATAGGAGGAAACCACCGTATCCCTGGGATCTCTTGCCAAAAAGATGATTCGGTTATTGCTGTATTCCGCCTTATCTTCGGGCAAGTTCCAATAGGGTATATTCAGGGAATTTTGAGAACCATCGTGCTCATAGGTAGGAAGGATATTGAAATCGTTTAACATAACCCGCAGCCAGGTACGACCCGATTTGGGGTAGGAAATCACCACTACATCCCTGAAGGGCCCAAATTGTCGGTGGTATCGTTTTTTTATCCCCTGTTTCAAAGTAGCAAGCAGTTGTAACATACGTTTCAGGCTTAATAGAATGAACTGTAAAAATTTCCACCAACTTTTTTTGTTTGTTGGGTTCACAAAAATAACAAACCTTTTGGTACGATCATGCAATGGGATGAAGATATCGGCAGATTTTCGAAATTATACCCTATCGCCGGAGGAACTCATTTTTTGCAAACTAAAATTAAAATGTAATGATCCCCATCTGATATGTAATACATCAAGGGCAAAAATTCATATAGCCCGAATTACTCCCAGACAATTCTGATAGGATTACAGGTAAAATTAAACAGAAGATCTTATTATTTACTTAATTTTGCACCGTAAAAAATGACCGGAAGCGGTCATTAATTGAACAGACAGATCCAAATCAAATGTATGCATTTAAAAAGTTAACAGGATACATCCTTACCTATTGGAAAAATGCAGTTTTAGGGATTTTATTGAATTTACTGGGCACTTTATTTTCCCTTTTCTCTTTCACCATGGCCATGCCATTCCTGAAAATCCTGTTTGACCAAAAGTCCGCAGTGACTGAACCGGTCCCTTTACAATTGAATGCCGATGCCATACAGCATAATTTCAATTATTTTGTAAGCCAGATCATCACGGACAAAGGACCGGAAACGGCTCTCTTCATAGTGAGTATTATGGTAGTGGGCCTGGTACTGTTAAAGACTTCCTTCACCTATCTTGGAAATTTCATCATAGTGCCACTGATCAACGGGGTAATCAGGGATATCAGGAATAAACTTTACGTAAAAATCACCAATCTTCCCATAGCCTACTATTCCGAAGAGCGCAGGGGCGACATACTCCTGAAAACTACCGGTGACGTACAGGAAGTGGCCAATACCATTTTAAACCCTTTACGTCAGGCAGTCAAAGCCCCTATACAGATCATCATTTATATAACAGCCCTATTCGTGATGAGCTACAAACTCACTTTTTTTGTCCTGATATTAATTCCGTTAAGTGGCTACGCCATCAGCGTGGTAGGTAAAAATCTAAAAAAAGCCTCCATCAAAGGGCAGAATAAGCTTGGAGAATTGTTGTCCATGCTGGAAGAAACCATCTACGGATTACGCATTATCAAGGCTTTCAATTCCGAAGAAAGGGTCAGACGAAAATTTCTAAGGGAAAACCAGAAATATACACGCATCATGAATCGCATCCTGAGGAAAAGGATGTTGGCCAATCCGTTCAGTGAATTTCTCTCCATGTTGGTTATTGTGGTAATCATGTGGTATGGCGGCTCACAGGTACTTAACCCTGAAGTAAGCGTGCTTTCGCCGGAAGCGTTCATTACTTACCTCATCATTTTCTCACAGATCATCCGGCCGGCCAAAGTGATCTCCAACTATTACTACAATGTAAAAAAGGGCCTGGCTTCTTTTGACAGGATAGAAAGTTTGTTGAATGCTGAGGAAACCATTAAGGAGAAACCGGATGCTCAAAGCATTAAGAAATTCAAAGATTCCATAGCTTACAAGGATGTCAGTTTTTCATACAATCACGACTATGTGCTGCACAACGTCAACCTGGACATACGGAAAGGGCAAACTGTAGCCATTGTGGGCCAGTCAGGAGCAGGCAAATCCACCCTGGTAAACTTGCTGCCCCGATTTTACGATGTAAAAGAAGGAGAGATCTGTATAGACGGTATCTCCATAAAAAATCTAAAAGTTAAAGACCTTCGCGGGCTGATCGGTCTGGTTACGCAGGAATCGATTCTTTTTAACGACACAGTATACAACAACATCGCATTCGGACGTGATGACGCTACCTATGAACAGGTAGAAGAGGCTGCCCGGGTAGCCAATGCCCATACTTTCATCATAGAGCTGGAAAACGGATATGAAACCAACATCGGTGACCAGGGCAATAAGCTTTCCGGAGGCCAGAAGCAGCGCATCAGCATTGCCAGGGCTATACTGAAGAATCCCCCCATCCTGATACTGGATGAAGCCACCAGCTCACTGGATACCGAATCGGAAAAACTGGTTCAGGATGCCCTCTACAGATTGATGCACAACCGCACATCCATAATCATTGCCCATCGCCTGTCCACGGTTAAGGAGGCAGACAAAATAGTTGTGCTGCATCAGGGCAGTGTACGCGAAACGGGATCACACAATGAGCTGATCCAACAGCAGGGAATATATAAAAAGCTGCATGAGATGCAGATGTTTGAATGACTGGTAAGAGTTTGACAGGAGTTTGATTGTTTAGTTGGCAATGGGCAGTTGGCAATCCAGAATGGCTGCATTTAACAGGGAAATACAGTTGTCATGGTCAGGCATGATCATTCTTTGCTATTCGCCTGCTTGTAAAGAGAATAGGCTTATTCAAAATTAATTAATATCCAATATAATAATAAATCATGAAAGCAAATCAGACCATAGCATTTGTCAATTCAAACAAAGCCTGGGGCGGAGGCGAAAAATGGCATTTTGAAATGGGAAAGAGGCTCCATGACAAAGGATATTCCATTTTGTTTGTGGTACACAAAAAAAGTGCATTATATGATAAGGTCCGGGAAGCCGGTTTACCCCATGCTGCTGTCACCATCAACAACTATAGTTTTCTCAATCTTGCCAGGATCCTCAGAATTTCGCGATGGTTCCGGGAGCACAGGATAGGCTCGGTAATCATGAACCTGCCTTCAGATGTAAAAGTTGCTGGTCCCGCCGCCAGAAAAGCAGGAGTAAAAAAGATCATGTACCGCCGGGGAACGGCTTTGCCTGTAAACAATAATCCGTATAACCGGTATCTCTTCAAAAAAATCATCACCCATATCATAACCAATTCCCACGCTACCAAAAATTTGCTTTTACAAAAAAATTCCAAACTGGTAGACCGGGAAAAATTCCGGGTTATTTACAACGGTCTGGATTTCGATGAATTTGACAACCGGCCGGTAAACCCGATATATACCAGGAAAGACAACGAGCTTGTAATTGGCAACGCAAGCCGGTTTGTTGAACAGAAAGGCCATAAGTACCTGATCGAAATCGCCGGAAAACTTAAATCACACCAGGTACCGTTTCGCCTTTTGCTGGCCGGTGAAGGCAAATTGAGAAATTCCATCATAAAAATGGCCAAAAAAGAAGGGGTTTATGACAATTTATTATTTACCGGATTTATAAAAGACATCAAGAGTTTTATGGCCTCAATCGATATCTTTTTGCTTACCTCTCTTTGGGAAGGATTCGGTTATGTGATCGTGGAAGCAATGGCCAGCGGCAAACCTGTAATAGCTTTCGACATCAGCAGCAACCCTGAGATCATACGCGACGGAGAAAACGGCTACCTCATTCCTTTTTTTGATACGGATACCTTTGTACAAAAAATAAAAACTCTATATAACAATCCGGAACTTATAGACCGGATGGCAGAAGAAGCAAGGAAGACAGCCGTGGAAAATTTCAATATGGATTATATGGTCAAACAGATTGAGGAACTAATTTCTGAATGAAAAGTTTGAAGGTTTGATTGTTATTTGGTTATATCCGCAGAGTAATTAAAAGATAACAAAGGCAATTCTTAATCTAAGGCCGTAGGCCTGATATCTTTGTAGGCCCGGATGTAAATCCGGGTATCAAAATTAGTATATAACCAGAATTCCGTAGGAATGAAATAAAAATATTGATTTTCTTTGGCACTAAAAGAATCTTTTATACTTTTGCAGTCCGCAAAATAAATTATAAAAGAATAAAAGCAATGTACGCAATAGTTGATATTGGAGGATTTCAGTACAAGGTGGAAAAAGACAGGAAATATTTTGTCAGCCGGCTTAACCAGGAAGAAGGTTCAAAGGTGGATTTTGACAATGTATTGCTGGTGGATAACGAGGGCGATGTGAAGGTAGGCAAGCCTACCGTTGATGGCGCTAAGGTATCAGCCAAAGTTGTTTCCCATGCTAAAGCCGACAAGAAAATCGTTTTTAAGAAAAAAAGACGCACCGGGTTCAGGGTAAAAAAAGGCCATCGCCAGCCCTTGACCCAAATAGAAGTTGAAGATATTGTTGCTTAATTTAAAAAACTTAAACTTATGGCACATAAGAAAGGAATGGGTAGTACCCGCAACGGCCGCGACTCTGAAAGCAAACGCCTTGGAGTCAAACTTTATGGAGGGCAATCGGCCAAAGCGGGTAACATCATTGTAAGACAAAGAGGTACAAAACATTATCCCGGAAAGAACGTCGGGATGGGAAAAGATCATACCCTTTTTGCTCTTGTTGACGGAAATATTGAGTTCAAAAAAAGAAAGAACCGTTCTTACGTATCTGTTACACCCGCAGAAAATTAAGGGTATAAATTGAGCCATACGTATGGCTCTAACATGTGTTAAGCTTTGAAAAACAAGAAAATAATATTAGGTATTGACTTTTATTATTTCATTCGTTGCAACATTAAACAATTAGTAAGAAGCTCCTGTATCCGATAATCAAAAATGCCGATACAGGAGATTTTTTTGCTCCTTAAAACTCCCTTGCCCATGCTTTCACTACAATACATCCGCGAAAATACCGGTTATATCATTGAAAGGCTGAAAACCAGAAACAATGACTATTCGGAGATCATTGAAAAGCTGAAGGAGTTGGATGAAGAACGGCGTTCCATCCAGCAAAATGTCAACAACGATCAGTCGGAGCTCAATACAATATCGAAAAAGATCGGTCAGCTTTTCAAAGAAGGAAAAACCGATGAGGCCAACAGTGCCAAAAGCAGGACTGCGGAACTCAAGCAGAAAATAAAAGAGAACCAGAAGCGGCTGAATGACATCGAAGAGGAAATACAAATGCTGCTAACCCAGATACCCAACGTTCCGCATCAATCCGTTATTCAGGGTAAAGGCGAAGAGGACAACCAGTTGTTGCGTTCCGGCGGAACAACCCCCCAATTGGGTGAAAATGCACTTCCCCACTGGGAGCTGGGGAAAAAGTACGACATTCTTGATTTCGACCTCGGCAATAAAATAACGGGACGGGGATTTCCGGTATATAAAGATAAAGGCTCAAGACTCCAGCGGGCAATGATCAATTATTTCCTGGATAAAGCCCGTGCCGAAGGTTACAAGGAAATGCTGCCTCCATTGATGGTCAATGAAGACAGTGCCTTTGCCACCGGTCAGCTTCCCGACAAGGAAGGCCAGATGTATGCTGTTCCCATCGACAACTTCTACCTGATCCCCACCGCTGAAGTGCCCGTTACCAACATCTACAGGGATTCGATTCTGGATGAAAAGGACCTGCCCGTCAAAATGACTGCCTACACCCCTTGCTTCAGAAGGGAAGCCGGCTCATGGGGAAAGGAAGTTCGCGGGCTGAACCGCGTGCACCAGTTTGATAAAGTTGAAATCGTGCAGATCGACCATCCCGAAAGCTCCTACGAGACCCTTGAGAAGATGACCGCCTACGTAGAAAGCCTTATCAAAGCCCTGGAGCTGCCTTATCGCATTATGAGGCTCTGCGGAGGCGATTTGGGATTTGCCGCAGCACTTACTTACGACTTTGAGGTGTATTCATCCGCTCAGGACAAATGGCTGGAGGTAAGCTCAGTATCAAACTTTGAATCCTATCAGGCCAACCGGTTGAAACTGCGATTCCGGGCAGCAGGAGCGAAAAAGCCTCAACTGGCCCACACCCTTAACGGGAGCGCCCTGGCCCTGCCCCGCCTGCTGGCTGCCTTACTGGAAAACAACCAGGACGAAAAGGGCATCCGAATACCGGAAGCATTGCAGGAATATACCGGATTTGACCATATCACCGCTTAAACCATCCTTCGAAAACTTTAGAATGCTCAACAGATACACGAAATTAATGTATAACATTGGGTGATTAGAAATTTTATATTTAAAATCAATCACTCATAAAACCATTTTATTTTATATTCGTATTGTTTGAACTCATTTAAAATTCATATCATTCTATTTGTTAGCTAAGGAGATTTGTTAATTTTGTAATCATCGCGAATTCTTAACTAAAAAAGCAAACCGTTTATGGGGGTAAGGGCAAAAAGATGGTATGCACTATATACCAAGTCACGTTCCGAAAAGAAGGCAGAAAGGGAGTTGCTTCTAAAAGGACTCGAAGCTTATCTGCCGCTGGAAAAAAGACTTAAGCAATGGAGCGACCGCAAAAAATGGGTTCATGAACCGCTGATCCGCTCGTACATCTTCGTAAGAGCCAATCAGAAAGAGCTATATCAAGCTTACTACACCCCAGGCATTGTAACCATCGTCAATTTTGAAGGGAAGCCTGCCCCCATTCCGGATAAACAAATTCAGGCCATTAAAGAGCTACTCAAAAGCGGTGAGCATTACGAAGTTACTTCAGATAGCTTTGAGGTAGGTGAGATGGTGGAGATCCAGGCAGGCAAGCTCAAAGGCATGCAAGGAGAGCTTGTCAAGCAGTTAAACCGCTATAAGGTTCTTTTGCGTATCGATGTAATTCAGCAAAATATTCTGATCAACATCAACCCATCCTACTTGAAAAGGTTGATGATGGATTAGCGCAAAATCCCCAAATATCCGTTTCACATGATCTTTTCAGTCCATGCCCCCATGGGACTGAGGAAGCGGAGCTGATTCCGAGGTAAGGAGCTAATAAGTTGTGAGTTAAGGCTGTAGAGACGCAATGCTTGGGTCTCGAATTTAAATACGGAAGGGAAGAAGTTATGAGTGGTGGGCCTTTTTCTTGCCCTGAACTCTGCGCACTAATTAACCAGCAACCCCGTTGAAACCTGCTCCTGCGTCGCGTTTCACGGGGTAAACCAGCAACCAGCAACCAGAAACGCTCTTTGCCAATATATACTCACAAGCGCATTATTCACAACTCCAAACTATTTTATTATCTTTGACTTTATGAACCGGATACAAACATTCATACTGCTTCTGGCAATTGCAGGCACCTTCTCCTCCTGCGATTCCTACAAAAAGTTGGCGTACCTGCGGGATATTGCCGAAACTGGAAAGGATAGCATGTTCGTAAAGAATAAACCTGAATACAGGCTTCAACCCGGCGATATCCTTTACATACAGGTAATTACCCCCAACGAGGA
>JBNJFN010000125.1:0-2597 GCA_051746885.1 Bacteroidota bacterium
TCCCAGTCAGTAGAAGAATCCTATGACCCTCTACACCAGGTTGATCTGGCTAACATACTGAACCTATCCCTGGGGTATCACTTTACATTCGACCGCTCACAAATGGTTGTGGAACCCTATTTAAAGCATCCGCTGAGTGATCTCACCAGCCAGGATATACGCTTCGGAGCCCGTGGCATCCGGCTGAAATTTCAGTTCTGACCACTCATTGTTTTTTCATATTTTCCTCAACCGTTTTTTCGAACTCCGAAAGAACGGAATCCGGCAAAACTGCTTTTTCTTTCCATTCGGCAGCACCATAAACTCCGGCTTCTCCGGGATCAAAGCAGGAAAATCCTATCTCGCCGGCGATCCCATTATTCAGCTTATAGGTTCCTTTATCCGTATCGATCACTCCAGGATCCGCTATAATACTGTTTTCATCATGCCCTGTCTGCGCTTTCCATTCTTCAAAGTTCAAATCAACAAAATCAAAGGATTTTTCCCCTTTGTACCAGTAACAATTGCTGTCCATCTTCACTCGTATCTCCTTCCACGGACCGGCCAGCATTTCACCTTCACTTCCGATCACAATATTGTTGTCAAAAGTAAAGGAGAGGTGATCTTCCACACGGGTAGCCTGTACCTGGTACATATCGGCAAATGCAAAAATGTTGTTGGTAATGTTGTTCTCCCGGCCATAATGCTGGTGAAAACCACCGGTTTTGGTGTTGAATACCAGGTTGTTCTTCATCGTAATACGCGATGAACCCTCATCGGTATACAATCCCCAGCCACCATAGGAATAAGCATGAATGTCATGCACTACGTTGTTATTAATTTCTGTACCTCCCGATTTTCCCAGTGTATATACCCCGGCCATATCACTCAGCAGGGCCCAGCCGATGTGATGGATGCGATTGTATTTTACATGGTTGTTTTTAGCGGGACTGTGATCATAACCCCAGACCCATCCTACAGATACGCCGGAATACCGAAAGTTACCAATATCGTTGTGGAGAATTTTGTTATCTCCGCTCTGTCCAATCCATACTCCTACTCCACTGGGGAAATTGTATCCACCCGATTGGATAATGCAATTCTCCACACGAATATTTTGAGTGACATCAACCGAATCTTCAGGGATAGCGGTATCGCCGATCCGAACACCACCGGCTCCAAGATCATGGACATAACAGTGTTCCATAACACAATCTTGCGTGCCTTTCCTGAACCAGATTCCGTGTTGACCGGTATGAGCTATTTCACAATCCTTAAATACAATATGCTCTGCGTGATCAATCTCAACTGAAGCGCCTATTGTATTGGCAGCCTGGGCTGGCTCAAAACCTGAACGGGGGAGGTTGTAATTAGAATGATGAAACCGGAGGCCTTCAAAAGTTATGTTTTTCACTTTCTTCTCCGAACTCCCTTTGATCATCAAAAGCTTTTCAGTAACCGGAATGTTGAAATTCAAATTTTGACCCTTTTCTTCTTCTTTGGGCATATAGTATAGTTTGCTTTTTGAAACATACCATTCTCCCGGAGCATCCATAGCACCTTCATAGTTTTCCAGGAAAAAACGCGTATCCTCTTTCATGGGATTCCAGGGTTTCATACCCGAGCCCTTTGTCAGGTAAACACCCGGTTGCTCACCTTTCCCGGACAAGTACCTAATGGTATTGTCCCATTTAAAAAAGGCATGGAAACGTACATCCTGGATATCCTGCTTTGATAACCCCGATACTGCTTCTGCAGCCTTGTCAGGAAATAATAAACGTTGCTCTGCCTTCTCCGGAACTCTTCCCTCTCCGTTAACCAATACTTCCTCCCCCACTTCCTTAAACCGGAAGAAACCCTGATTGGGTCTTCGGGCCCGCGTAGCCCGCTTTCCGTTTACATACAAGTCAAACAAAGATTTTGGCCCCGAAAAAGAAAGGCTGCAAATTTCTGTGGTGGCCTTTTGCTCCATTGACTTTGCCCCGCTGATAACTGGCTCTGCTCCTGGCGCAGCCTTCCAGATTATTTCAATCCCCTGATTTCCGCCAAAATCCTTTGTGAAGCTCAGCGGTTCCCGAAGTGTGTAAGTACCATCATGCAGCACCACCTTTAAACTACCTTTCTCCGTTGCGGAAATGCGGCGCTTTAATTCATTTTGAGCACGCTCTAAAGTTTGAAATGGTTCTTCCTGGGTGCCGGCACTAGAATCATCTCCTTCCGGAGAAACATGAATCTCGTTCTCCGTTCCGCAGGAAACGAAAAAAACAGTTAATGCCAATACAATCGTGTGTTGTAGTTTTCTAAACGAATGATTTTTCATAGTATCAAACAGATTGGGAAGCGTGGTTTTCCTCAGTAGTGCATATAAATAACAAAATTTTTTATGAATCATTTTACCTATCAAATCTAATAAAATTCTTTTTATATCTTTAGGGATTCAATCTGATCAAAATTCATTTTATTGAAAAACCCGGTAAAAAATCATAAAAGTGGAATATCAAAATCCCTGAATATGAAAACAACCACTTTACATTTCATTCTTTTTCTTGCCTGTTTAGGTATTTCTTTCACTTATGGCCAGCAACCGGAAGCAAGAAAAATCTGGGACAAAGCTCCGC
>JBNJFN010000125.1:2697-8319 GCA_051746885.1 Bacteroidota bacterium
GCTGAAAACAAAAGATGGCATTTCCTACCAACATGTTTGTGAACTCGACGTGGGCTCAAAACCAAATGAAGCTACCATCCGCTTCGACGGAGATCGGATGTTTGTTTTGATCAGACGTGGCAATGGTGCCAACGGAATGCTGGGCAAAAGCCGGCCGCCATATCAGGAATGGACCTGGCAGGAACTGGAATTTCGCCTGGGAGGACCCAACTTTATTTTCCTGCCCGATGAGAAGCTTTGTATAGGCAGTCGCCATTACAAATCTTCGGGAGCCAAAACGGCTCTTTTCGTGACGGACAGACAAGGGAACCTGGAGCATACAATAGACCTGCCCAGCGGAGGGGATACAAGCTATCCGGGAATGGTGATCTTCAATAACAAACTCTGGGTATCTTATTACTCCAGTCATGAGGAAAAAACGGCCATTTACCTGGCCAAAATAAGAATGAACAATTTATTGGAATAAAAAACAGTACCAATGACAAATATACATTTGCCTTATTTTAGTAAAACATGCACTTTTTTTCTATTTGCAATATTTGTTGTCTCTGTGGTAACCGCACAGGAGAATCATCTGACAGATGCGTGGTATGCCAAAAAAGTCAGTCAAACCCAACAGGATGGCAAGACATTAACCTCCAACGACATCAACAGCCAAAACTGGCTGAATGCAGTGGTCCCCGGAACAGTCCTCACCACACTCCTGCACAATGATAAAATACCCGATCCATTTTATGCCGCAAACAACGACTCGATCCCCGATATATATAATGAAGGAGTTGATTACTACACCTATTGGTTCTACACTACCTTTGAAATTCCGGTTTCAAAGGAATACGCCAATGTCTGGCTCAATCTGCGGGGCATCAATTACTCTGCTGAAGTATATCTGAACGGCCAAAAAGTAAACCGTGATACCATAAAAGGAATGTTTCTACGCCACCGGCTGAACATCACCGATCTAACAAAGCGTGGTGAGAAGAACCGGCTGGCTATATTGGTACATCCGCCGGATCCTCCTGGTAAACCAAACGGCGGCCAAGGTGGCGATGGAGTTATAGCGAAAAATGTAACCATGCAATTCACCGCGGGATGGGACTGGATAAAACCCATTCGTGACAGGAATACCGGCATATGGGATAAAATATCGGTAACCACGGGCGGCCCGGTAACACTTGAGGATCCGTATATCAGAACAGACGTTCCCGGACAACGGGTGCCGGCAGAAGAACAGGAGCCTGCTTATGTGAATATATCAGTTAAAGCTAAGAATCATCTTGAAAAAGCCCGCTCCGGCTATTGCATCTATACTATCGGAGAATATTCAGATACCATCGCTGTTAAAATCCCAAAAGATGAAAACAAACAAATAAAATTCCCAACCCTGAAGATAAAAAATCCCAGACTATGGTGGCCCAATGGCATGGGGAAACCGAACCTTTATCCTGTGGAATTGAAGTTCCTCACCCGGGAAAGCAAAATATCCGACAGAAAAAATTTTAAAATCGGTATTCGGGATATTACCTCTAAAATGGATACCACCTCAGGAGGCCGCATGTTTAGTGTCAACGGCCAAAAGCTTTTTATCCGGGGAGGCAACTGGATCGCTTCGGATGCTTTACTTCGTTTATCCCCCGAACGGTACGAACACGAAGTACGGATGCATGCCGAAGCCAATCTGAACACCATCCGCATCTGGGGCGGTTCCATCACCGAAAGGCCCGAATTTTATGAAGCCTGTGACCGGCATGGGATTTTGGTATGGCAGGATCTTTGGATAACAGGAGACTGTAATGGAAGGTGGAGGGATCCGAAGAAAAAAGAGAACCGCAAACAAAGACGTCAATATCCGGATGACCACCAGCTTTTTCTCAAGTCTGCAAGAGATCAGATAAAAATGCTACGAAACCATCCCAGCCTTTGCCTTTGGATTGGGGGTAACGAATTTCCTCCCCCCTCTGATATCAATGATTCGCTAAAGCATCAGATCTTCCCCGAACTTGACAAGCACAGAGCGTATTTTGAAATGTCCTCCTCTGAAAACCTATCCCAGAATATTTATCCCGGTACCGTCGGAGATGGACCTTACGGTTATCAAAATCCGGAAATGTTCTTTAATAAAAGGCATTATCCACTCAATTCAGAAATCGGTTCGGTGGGCATGCCGGTATATGAAAGCCTTGAAAATATCCTCTCTCCTGAAAATCTGAAAAAATTTCCCGGTCAGAATGAATTAAACGATGAGTGGCGTTATCATTGCTATATCGGTTACAAAACTTCCCTTCATGATTACATCAATATTTTTGGGGAGCCGGAAAATACGGAAGCATTCTGTGAACAGGCCCAGATAGCCAATTATATGCAATACCGGGCATTGATAGAAGGGATGAACGCACAGATGTGGAACTGGTATACCGGCGTAGTAATCTGGAAAACACAAAATCCCTGGAGCTCTTTGAGAGGTCAGCTATACGACCACTCGCTGGCACAAAACGCTGCCTTTTATGGAGTTAAAAAAGCAGCCGAACCATTACATACACAGATCAATTTGGGTGACCGCAGCGTGAGGGTAATCAACACCACTGTACAACACAAAGAAAATCTCACACTGGAAGCTCGCATATATGATATGTTTGGTGTACAGCACAGAAAAATTGTAAAACAGGTTTCCATGTCTTCCATGGACAGCAAACGCATGTTCAAAATCTATCCACCTTCAGACACAAGCCGAGTCTTCTTCGTAAAGCTAAAGCTTCATAAGAACAACAAACAGATATCCGAAAATTTCTACTGGCTCAGTGATAACCGGAATAATTTCCGGCATCTCAACCAACTGAAAAAGGTTAAGTTATCAATGAATACGGCTATGGCAAACGATACTACAATCAGTGTTCGCCTCAAAAACCTCTCCGATACACCTGCGCTTTGGAATCAGCTTCAACTTTATCATTCAGAAAGCGATAAAAGGATCCTGCCGGCTTTTTATTCGGACAACTTCTTTTCATTGCTTCCCGGGGAATCCAAGACAATAACAATAGATCTTCCTTCAGGATTTAAGAAAAGAGTATCGGAGATGTCGGTTAAATTATCAGGTTTCAATACAGAAGCTCATAAAAAACAGAGTATTCGATGAGCAATATGAATATTCAATACAAAATTAGATGGATCGACAAACCGAAATATTTTTATTATATTTGATAACAAACGGTTACCAGGAAACTTAAACCAATGAAAACTTTTATAATCAATCGACACCCAACCTTGCTCATCGTTGTTTTATTAATCTCAATCAACTCTTTGGCATTGCAGGCAAATGAAGATCCCCCTTTCACTCTGTGGTACGATCAGCCTGCAGCAGAATGGACTGAAGCCCTCCCTCTGGGCAATGGTCGCCTGGGTGCCATGGTTTATGGAACGGTAGAACAGGAAAGGATACAACTAAACGAAGAAAGCCTATGGGCTGGTGAACCGGTCAACGCCCACCCTTCGGAATTTCGGGAGCACTTGCCTGAGATACAACAGGCGCTGCTCAACAACAATCACAACAAGGCTGTGGAACTCATGCAAACTCATGGCACTCAGAGGCCCACATCTTTTCGCTCCTACGAACCTCTTGGAGATATTTTCCTTAATTTTAAAGGGATTGACACAACCAAAGGTTACAGACGCCAACTCAACCTAAATAACGGCATTTCAAAGGTATCTTTTACTTCAAAAGGTCCGGATCATACAAGGGAAACATTTGTTTCCGCTGTTGACGATGTAGTTGTGATAAAGCTGCAGGCAGGCAAAACCAACGATCTCTGCCTGGACATCCGGCTAACCCGCGGGAAAGATTCCCAAACTTCAGTCGTTGACAGCAATATGCTTATTTTAAAAGGACAGATCATCGACAAGGAGCCTCCTGCCGGACCCGAACCGAATCCGGGTGGCTCAGGACCCGGAGGAGAGCACATGAGGTTCGGAGGTGCCTTGAAAGCTATGACAGATGGCGGAAACATCAGCAGTAACGATAGTACCTTGCATATAGAAAATGCCGGTACAGTGACCCTCCTATTTTCTGCCGCTACAGACTATAATTTGAAGAGCATGGACTTTAACCGTTCAATAGATCCTGTTTCCAAAGCACGCTCAATTGTTGAAAAGGCAGCCCAAAAACCCTACTCGGTTCTCCGCCGCCATCATATAGCTGAACACCGTGAGATGTTCGAACGGGTAGATCTGAAGCTGGGTGACACAAAACAAAACCATCAGCCTACTGACGAACGGCTAAAAACATTAAAAGAAGGTAAATCTGATCCTAGCCTGGTAGCACTGCTCTTCCAATACGGACGGTATCTGCTAATGAACAGCTCCCGTTATCCGGCCCGTTTACCTGCAAATCTCCAGGGTATATGGAACAAAGAAATGTGGGCCCCCTGGGAAGCGGATTACCACCTAAACATCAACCTGCAGATGAACTACTGGCCGCACAACCCGGGAAATTTACCTGAAACCATCATTCCCTACATTGATTTTGCCGAAGCAATTGCCGAACATGGAAAAGAAACCGCCGGGCGAATGTACGGGGCAGATGGATGGGTGGTCCATCATTGCACCAATGTATTCGGACGCACTACACCCTCCGGATCTACAGAGGAATCCCAGATCAATAACGGATACTTTCCCCTGGCAGGCGCATGGTTTGTAATGCCCCTCTGGCGACATTATCAATTTTACAGGGATGCTCAAATGCTGGAAGAACGAATCTATCCTTTAATGAAAGGCTCAGCAGAATTCGTTCTCGATTTTCTGATTGAAAACGATAAGGGTCAGCTCGTGACTGCTCCCTCTCATTCACCGGAAAATCTGTACATCGATCCCAATACCGGAGAACCTCAAAGGTTAACCGTGGCAGCAACCATGGATATTGAAATCATCCATACCCTTTTTTCAGCATGCATCAATGCGGCTGAAATCCTTGAAAAGGACCGTAAATTTATAGAACAGCTTCGCTCAGCAAAATCAAAATTACCGCCGATTCAAATCGGAGAAAACGGAACCATTCAGGAGTGGATCAGGGATTATGAAGAAGAAGATCCGGGTCATCGCCACATTTCACACTTGTATGGATTATATCCTGGCACAATGATCAATCCCGGGGATCCAAAGCTTTTTGAGGCAGCCGAACAAACGATTGTACGACGTCTGGAACATGGCGGCGGACATACCGGCTGGAGCCGGGCCTGGATCATCAGCCTTTTTGCACGGCTGCAAAAGGCTGAAAGAGCGCATGAAAATGTGCTGGCCTTACTTGAAAAGTCTACCCTGACAAACCTGTTCAACACCCACCCGCCCTTTCAAATTGATGGCAATTTTGGGTTTACTGCAGGAATTGCTGAAATGCTCCTGCAAAGCCATAAGGACACACTTCGGATACTGCCGGCCTTACCAAAATCATGGGAGCGGGGCCATATCAAAGGACTCCAGGCAAGAGGCGATTTCAATATAGATATTCACTGGGATGACAACCAGATCGGCAGGCTGGCTATAACATCAAACCAGGGAAATAGGTGTACTGTTCAATACAAGGATTCTACCATAACCTTCAATACCCGGAAAGAACAAACCTATGTATTCGAT
>JBNJFN010000126.1:0-8281 GCA_051746885.1 Bacteroidota bacterium
CGAACCACCGGACCAATGCTTACCGTATCTTTCGATTTGACCAATATTTGATTGCCTGATTCATCGCGGAACTCAAATTCAGGAAAAGCCCTTTCCAGTTTGCCTGAGAGATCATCGGAAGACTTCGTGACGGTAATTCTCAAGGTCTTTTGGTCTTTGAGGGGTTGCAAGAGATTGGACACCGTATCGTTTTTCACGATCTGGCCGTTCACGATGAAGGCAATGCGCCCGCATAATCTTTCGGCTTCTTCAATGTAATGGGTAGTCAGAAAGATGGTGGTACCTTCATTGTAGAGCTTGGTAATGAGTCGTCTTATCTGACGCGCACTGGCCACATCAATGCCTGTGGTTGGCTCATCCAAAAAGAGGATTTGCGGATGGTGAATAATACCGGCGGCAATCGTAAGTTTGCGTTTCATGCCTTTGGAATATGTGTTAAACTTTCGATTTGCAGCTTCCTTTAATCCAAAAGCCGTCAACAATTCTGACGCTCTTTCCCTGCGATCCTTTTTGTTTACACCGTATAGAGAAGCACAGAAACAAAGATTGTCAAAACCGCTCAATTCCGGATAAAGGTTGCTCTCATCGGGAACAACACCAATAAGATGCTGAACTGACTTTGGATGTTCTGAACTATTTAAACCTGCTATATGAATACTTCCTGAATCAGGCCGGGCCAGTCCGGTGAGCATATTGATGGTGGTGGTTTTGCCCGCCCCGTTGGGGCCGAGAAAGCCAAAAAGCTCTCCTTTACCAACACTAAAGAATATTTCATTCACTGCCAAGACATCATCAAAGTGTTTGCTCAGATTAGATACTTCGATGAGCTGCTTCGAATCATTTGTTTCAGATACATACTTTTGTTTTTCCATGATAGTCTATTTCTCCCGTAATCATACAGCCTTACTTTTCTTAAAAAACTTGTTTCATCCTTTTGGATTCATCTATAGATTTATATAAGTTTATGCAAAATTACTTAATTATTTTTAAAAAAACAAATACTTTATTATTTTTTTTGCAATTTAAACGATTTTCATAACACAATTTGAATCCATGAGTTCAGTCTAAATAGATTTTCTGCCACCAACCTCTCTTTCATGCCAGAGGACGAAACCATAAAATTCGATTATTAATAAAGCCCTTCATTTTTGGTACAGGGCTTTATTTTATTTACTTTTGAAGTTGACTTGAACAGGAATTGTTTGCCAATGACGAATAAGATTAAAGTTGTTTCAGCAATACTGCTTTTTATTTTTTTATTCATTGTTGTTTCACAGAATATAGAGCTCCCATATACCATTAAAGGCAAAGGAATATTGCGCCCTGAAAAAGAATGGACTCTTACTAAAACTCCAGACGGAACAATACTAAACGTTTTCAAAGATAACCGTATCAACAATATCCCTTCTTATAATTCTACTGAATTCGAACGTGGCGATCTCATGGGTTTTTCAATTGACAGTAGCCTTAACACAGGAGATTCTGTTTTAAAAGGAGATACCATCGGAAAGATAACTTCACATCAGGAACAACTAAAACTGACAGAACTTCAAAAAGAACTGAAAGAGCAGGAACGGTTGCGTAATATTCATCTTACCGGAGAAAAACCTCAACGGGTAAAAGCTGCACACGAAGAATTACAAATGGCTGAATCAGACCTTGAGACTGAAAAGCGCAGGTTTGAGCGCAGCAAACAACTATATGAGAAAGATGCAATTTCAGACCAGGAATTTGACGAGGCACAAAATACCTATAACCAAAAAAAACAAAAGGTGCTTATTGCACGCGCCAACTATGAAGCTCTGGTGGCCGGATCGAAAAAAGAACAAATTGAACTGATTGAGGCCAGGATTGAATCGATAAAACAACAAATAGACATAACTCGTGAACGTCTAAAAGGCCTGACAATTCAATCTCCTGTTTCAGGAACATTTTCATCTGAAATTGAAACAGAAATGGACGGAGAAGAAATTCTCGCCAAGGTTGTTAGTAATAAAAAAATGGTTTTCATTATTCCGGTTGAAATAAACCAGTTATCTTATATAAAAAAAGGTTTGGCAGTGAAGGTGAAAAGTGTAAACATGAATAAAGAAACGGACGGTGAAGTATTACATATTGAAAATAATATAAACTCGCTTGATGGTCGGCAAACAGTTTTCGCAACTTGCCTGATAAATAATGATGAAGGGCTCTTATTACCAAATCTAAAAGCTGAAGGTACAATTGTTTGTGATACACCTTCTGTTTTTACGTATTGTAAACGGTGGGTAAAAAACATTTATTAAAATCAAAATGGCGCTACGTTACGAATTAAAATATTTGGTGCCCAATGAATTACTGCCTGCTTTGCGACAAAGGCTTTTACCATTTGTTGTGCCCGACACAAATTGTTATATAACAAACAATTCCATATTTCAGTATACGGTAAGGAGCATATATCTCGATTCACATGATATGGAATGCTATACTCACAAAAAAAGCGGCATAAAGATAAGAAGAAAGCTCAGGATCAGGGGATATAACGAACTTCATAATAACAGTAAGGTAGTATTCGAGATAAAGCGAAAAACCGGGGGAAGAATAAAAAAACAACGTTCTATATTTTATTTCAGAGATCTGGAAAAATTGATCAGATACATTAATATAGAAGATCATATTATTAGCAACGGCAATGAAGATTCACTGAATAATGCCCACCGGTTCTTTTACCATCTGAAGAAAAAGCAATATATGCCCATCAATCTTGTCGTTTATGAAAGAGAGGCTTATTTCGGCCGGTTTGACAGTGGAGTCAGAATAACATTGGATAAAGATATCCGTAGCAAGTTATTTCCTAAGTTTAAAAATTTATATGACAATCATGGAATGAAGTCTTTCTTCAATAGTCACTTTGTAATGGAGATCAAATATTTTACTGACAATATGCCGGTTTGGGCGCGTTCGATCGTGCAGGAATTCATGCTGCGCAACGATGCCATATCAAAATACATTATTGGCTATGATGTAGTGCGCTATAATGAAAATTCAATATATTGAAATCGTTTACTAATGCAGGATATTCAGAACATTTTTACATTTGACATAACTGCTGCGGATGTTATTGCAAACATACTTGTTGCTTTGGTATGTGGTTTTATGATAGCCTTGCTTTATAAATATACTTATAAAGGGCTCAATTATTCTTCAGCTTTTACCATTTCTCTGGTAATGCTTACCATGATAACGGCCATTGTAATTATGGTAATAGGCAACAATCTGGCTCGTGCATTTGGATTGGTCGGAGCCATGTCAATTATACGGTTTCGTACTGCCGTGAAAGATGCTTCCGATATAATGTTTATATTTTTTGCCCTTTCCATTGGCCTGGCAGCAGGAGTAGAGCTTTATGCAGTAGCATTTTTGGGCACTTTTATAGTAGGAGGAGTTTATCTTATTGTTAGTCAGTTTCATTTTTTTCTCTCCGTAAAGAGAGAATTTTTGATGAACATAACCGCCGAGGCCGATTCCATACCTGATAACCCGTTCGCCACTCTTTTAAAATCCTATTGTCGCAATTACAAACTGGTTAATGTAAAAACTATCGGGGATGAAGAAAACGGTCATATCATGGAATATTCTTATTACATCAACCTGAAAAAAGAAGAGAAAGGCAGCGAACTGGTGTCGAAACTGCGCCAGATAGAGGGTGTGCAGCAGGTTAACTTGTTCTTCGATGAGGACTAAACGAATATCACTCCTGACTTTTTTATTCCACCACTATTTTTTTAGTCACAACACCCGAAGATGTTGTTATTTCAACCAAATAAATACCTTGTTTGAGATCGATGACTGACGTACTGTGAAACTTAGATGCAATTTCAAGCTGTTCCTTTTTCACGAGTTTACCTGTAATATTGTAAAGACATACCTCTGATATTTCGTGCTCTGTTTCAATATATAAAATTTCATCAGCCGGAACGGGATAAACCCGCGTAAAAAAATCATCGTTTTTCTCATTATTAGTTGAGTCGCTTACGGCATATCCCTCGAGTGTAACATTGTCAAAACGATTATTCCCTGCTGTTCCTGATGCACTTTCGTGGGGAAACAATATTTTAACTTTGAAATAAGGGTTATCATCAATTTTGTCTTTTATTTCCCAGGTTCTGTTCCTATCCGGCCAACTTGACAGTTCAGAGAAATCAATCTCAATCTCTTGGTAGTCGGGTCTGATTGATATGTTTTCTTTCGCAGAGGTCCATTCCCCGTTTTCTTCGGTCTGGAAGTAAATATCCTGTATCTGCGCTCCGTTAGTTGTTCTTTTAACTGCAAATTTCATCACTATATCCTCATATCCTGTGGTAGGTAAATTAAAAATGAGCTCGCGGGAATCAGCCGGGTTTCGCACACGTAAAGCTACTTCTCCGGGAGTTTCACCGGGTGCATTGATATTGGTACCATCATTTACCCTGTCCATATAACCCTCGCTCTCTCCTTCATAGTTTATCAGGGCAATTTCTTCGGTGAGTGATTGATCGGCTAACAGCCCCGTCAATTCTCCATCAGAAAGATCGTTAAAATGCCAGTAATGTATCAGTTCTTTCTCAGCCTCTTCAAATACGGCTGTCACTTCCATATTTTCCTTCAGGTTGAGTTCAGTTTCTTTAACCGGCAAATTATCATCTCCCAACACTTCCCAGTGAGAAAAACGATATCCGGGAGTGTTAATGGCTTCCAACGTTACCGGTACACCTTTGAAATAATTACCTTCCCATGAATAGGGTGAGTTTTTGTCATGAATACCCGGAAGTTCATCATTGATGGTAATGGAATTGACTTTAACATGTCCCCCGCCACCTTCACGGGATATTGTAAGAGAGGCTGTTCCATCAAGATCAAACTGTTTGATGGTATGATCAGTCAAATGATCTGGACGCTGCCTTGCGAAAATCTTCATGGAATTACCCTCATCGGTACCACTTTTCCATCGGTTCCAATGTTCGTCTCTGTATGGGGAGAGCATTTCGTTAAATTTATCTATTTTGTCACGAACATAGTTTTTCCTGAAGCAACTGTTAAGTTGATCAGCAATGGTATTGATAAAACGGTTATTGAAATTTTCATTTTGCAATAATTCTCTGAACAGCCTGGATGTAGGATCAGATGCTGATTCGTCCATGATCCTGCTGATAGCGTTGCGGGTATGGCCATTTTCTTCATACAAATTCATCCCGAAATCGGTATCATAAAGCATCCATCGCCAGCGTCCGTCATGTCCGCGAGGGATATTCTCATATAAATCGCTTGTTCTTTTTCTCCAGAATTTTATATTATTTTGAGGCCAGTCGGTATTATAAAAATATATCTGTGCAGCATAATACTGGATAAGGTTTTCAAGATCAACACGCTTTTCTATCCACCGTAGATGATCTTTGTCAGACAGATTATTACTTTCTGCATAATCTACAATTTCAAAGAAATCCTCTCTGTCCCTGGAGATACCTTCATCAACATCACCCCAGGTTTCCAGGATAGCAACATCATCGGGGTTCATATTAAAATGAGATGCGATATAGTCCTCATCATATCTCTCACGCATATTAATAATTCCCCAATACTCGCCGTTTATAAAATGAACAATAGGCTGCCAGGCCTGGACGGAGAATGGAAGGTGTTTAACCAAATCCTGCATCAGTGCATCGCGGAACATAGTACTATAATTGTCATTGCCCGAGTTGCGTAACATCAAACGGCGAAATGATTCAACCTGTGAATCCGGATCACCACGGGCGGGTAAATCACCAAAAAAAGGGTAATAAAACGTGTTATCAGAATCGTAGGTATTTCTTGCATATAATCGTAGGGATTTCATATTGAAGGCACGAGTCCATCCTCCATGAATGCGAATACCTATATTTTGCCTCAAAGCCGGTTGCAAGTCTTCATCAAAATATTCAAAATGGGCGGATCTTTCCCACTCCTCACCCCGCCGATTATAGTTAGCCGGGCGACCATCGTTCCATTCCTCATCAGGATTATCAGCATACCAGTCATCAGCCACTTTGCCGGGAACATAAATACCCTTTTCATAATCAAACAGATGGGGCTCGTCTGTTACAATGGAAACCACCGGGATTTCGTAACGCGAATTATCTTCCGGGGTGACAAAAAAAGTATGAGTTTCTGTTTCAGTTGATATGGCGTCCTCGTTTACTACTTTAGCCCTGACCACAGTTCCTTTAAATATGTTATTTTCGGGTAATTGCGTAGAAGATGAGAACCTTGTATTGATCGTAGCCAGTTCGTATGGATCTTCCGACCGGTTATCGATGTTTATCGGGCCGTCATATTTATAAGTTGTTGCCTCTCTTGTAAGCATTGGACCGGATGGATAGCTGTTGGTATATTCGTAAGAACTTCCATCGACATTGTCCACATCAGGCACCGAACCATCCAGGGAGTAATATATTTCGGCATCCGGATCGTCAGCAGTGAGAGACAATTCAAAAGAAGAGCCGTAAAAACCACCTTTATGGGAAAATTCAGGGGTATATGTGATTATTTCGGAATAACCCTGAGAAGTGTTTGCGCTTCCCGGCGTTGGTTCGTTAAAAAATATATAGTTTTCCCCCTCATCACTTTGTCCATAGCTAATGTCTGTTGGTATTTCAACAGGTTCAATGGATTGAACTATCTCCCCATCGGGTTTCGATAAACTAATGGGTTCCCCGTCGGAAGATATTGCAAAATTCGTATGTAGCTCACCATCGACAGTGTATATATGCGATGCACTCATAGGAGATTCAACAGTGCCGTCGGGGAGTTCCCATTTAACGGCCAGGTTATCGTCTCCCTCACCCTCTTTCATCAGTACACAGATATAGTATAATTCACCTTTTTCAAGGTGTATCTTATCCGATTGCTGGCCATCATATTTATCCCATTCCCGACTACCGGTCCAACCGGGGACCTCTGCTATTAATTCGGTATTTTGATGGCTTTCATCGCTGCTTAAAAAAAGCCTTCCGTTGTCGTCGCTGGCAATATGAAAGATGTAATTGCCCGTTTGGGGAGCCTTAAGAAGTCCGTGCATCCGTTGCCCGTAATTATCGTCAATGTTCGAAGGTGCTTCAAAATCTGTAGTTACTACATTTCTGGAGTCAGGATCCGCCGGAAACCCGGGATGGTCTAATAGGTCGTCAACGCTCACCCCGGAAATACCCTTATAAACCTCTCTGATAATTCCTTTTGACTGTTCTATGGCATCAGGCCGGCGATTCTTATTGGATGCCCAAACCATCATAAATTCCCCGGGGGCAACAGTTACATCGGGAAATACCCATCTGAAAGGTTCATCATCATCGTCAGAGAGACCCCAATCTTTAAGATTAACGGTATCATTGCCATTGTTGTAAAGTTCTATCCAGTCGGGGTAATCCCCGTCTTCATCAGAAATGGTTTCTGAATTGGAGGCCATTATTTCGGTGATAATGATGTCTGTGTCTGTCTGGGCAGGGGCATTAAATTCTATTGAAATAAATAATAAAGTCAAACAGAGCGATACAAAAAAGAAGGTTCTCTTTAACCGCATATCTATTGATATTTTAAAGGTGATAAATATATAAAAAGGCAGAGAAAAAAACAGTTATTCTGGATGGTTTTTCTCAGAAATCCGGAAATCTTAACTATAAAAGATGTTATTTATCAGCATATAAAATCTGGCTTTAACATGTTCAATCTGATAGCTATTATCGGGATGGTTATTCTTCTTCCAGTATTTTCCGCAGTGTCTCGGATGAGGGAATATACCCCCGGGCAACAGCCTTGTCGTTGATCAATAAAGTGGGCAATATCCAGGTAGGATATTGAAGCAATTCATCGGGATCGTTCACAATCTGAATTTCCTCTGTGATGCCTGTCTTTTCAAGAACCGACTCCACCCGGGTGATCATGCGCCGGCATTTGCCACATTTCCTGGGTGGACATAACAGCTTTATGTCTGGTTTGTTTGCATTCATAAAACGAATTTAAACATTTGTACCATTTATATTTTGAACGATTCAACCCTGCTTTATGTTTATTTTTTTAAGAACAGCCGGAACAACCGCCGCAGGCATCGGGTAATATGTCCTCTACAGGAAGATTTTCTGCTCTCCATTGAACAATACCGCCGTCCAGATTGGCTACCCGGGAAAAATGCTGCATATTGAGAAGGTTGGCTACTTTCGTTCCCCTTTCGCCGAGTGTGTCCATGGTAATAAGCAAAACATCCTTCGGCAGATCCTCCAGACTGTCCACTATC
>JBNJFN010000127.1:0-3974 GCA_051746885.1 Bacteroidota bacterium
GGCACTCAGCCTGGCAATAACAGGTATAAATGCAGAACAATGGGAAATCCAAAATATACAACCCCTATTCTGCCCGGAAGACTGGTCCGACAACCTGCTTTCCTTCACAATAAAAAGAGACAACGCATTTGAGTCGGCTTACGTGCTGAAGGGTACCGGAGACATTACCAGCTCCAGGGACTTGATTGCGTTTGATCTGAAAGCAACCGGTGATTGGCCCGGTCCCATAACCGTATCCATCAACCGGGTAACAATAAGTAACACAAAATCCAATACACAGCCAATCAGGTTTCTTAATATCACAGATACAAATATAGATGATAAACCCCTAAAATATAGCTCGAAATTATCGGCCAACCGGCCCAATCCTTTTTATGATTATACTGTGATACCCTATGAAATATCCTCCAAAACCCATGTACGCATGGAATTACTCAATATGCAGGGTCAGATTATTTCAACCCTTGTGGATAAAATTCAAAACGCCGGGAAGTATTCGCTCTACTTCAACCCTTCTGATTTTCCGGCAGGTATTTATATGTACAGGATGCAAACCGGAAATGGTTACGTAAAGTGCAGGAAGATGAGCGTTATAAAATGAGCAGAGAGCGAAGAGCAGAGAGCGAAGAGCTTAGTGTCCGGGGCAGAGAGCAAGAAGTTTTGTGGATCTCAGGTATCAGGACAAGTATTCATTATAAGAAATACAAATGTGGATTAAAGATTTAAAAAGTCTGGTGGTAGGAAAGTTCAAGACATAATGCTTTATGCTCTTCGATCCATGTCTTCGTTCTTTGTCCCCAGCCCTCCGCTCTTAACTCTTGCTTTCCGCTCCAGGCTCCAGGCTCCGGGCCTTCAGGTATTTCTGTATTTTCTCCCGGACCTGTCTTACCTCTTCCGTATCCGGCAAGGAATCAAATATCTTCTCCAGGAAGTTTTGCTCCTTCATGATCTCATAAGATCTCGCGAAATTCAGATCGTACACCCATCCCACCTGGAGTAGCTTAAAATCATTCAGTGTATGGAGATTCTGCAGATCCGCCAGACGACCGTTCAACAGGTCATCAACATTCTGCCGGTTGATCCCGGGTTCATCCGGCAGATCCAATTGCAGCGTGTTGTTGGTTTTTCCGTTTCCACAGTAATAATCAGTAACTACCCTCCAGATATCCAGCTTGTCTGCATCCCGTAAAAGTTTAATGAACGTGAGCTCCCTGTCATCCTTTTCCTCCTGGACATTCTTCTTGTTGTGATTGAGTATAGCTGAGTAAACATCAATCCGCTCCAGCTCTTCCAAATCTCTTAGAATATCTTTTTCTTTCAACACCTCAACCCCCAGCCAGGCATGATTTACAGATTTCTTGTCGGAGAATGTCCCGTATTGCCTGAATTGTTCAAAACGCCCTACATCATGAAGTAAGCCTGATGTTTCTGCAATAAGCTGATCGTTTTCGCTTAAAGGAATGTTTTTCCCAATATCCGAAGCATTCATCCATACCCTGCGGCTGTGATCCCGCTTCAACTCGATGTTTCTCTGAAAAGCATGATCATTGCTGTAGAACTGTTCTATATATCTCTCAAACCACGATTGTATGCTGTTAAACTGTGTTTTCGTCATAGACACTTTGTTTTGGAGCACAAAAGTAAGAAATATTTCCCTTTAACCAGAAAAACCCAAGGCATAGATTCCTGATCTTCTCGCACGCATCTGCTAAACCTATTTATAGCATCCTACCCGGGCTCCAAGAGCCATAACTCTTATCGCTCTGCGCTCCGAGCTCTTTGTCCTATGCATTTAGAAAAATGTGACAATACTCATAATAATCTTTGATCAAATTTAATAGCTTTGCCAAAAAGTAAAGTTTAACCTTATAAACTCCACAATTATGCCTAAAGGATTTTTTCAGGTCCCAAAAGCTAAGAACGAACCCGCCAGGAGCTATGCACCCGGCACGAAGGATCGTGAAGAACTTAAAAAAGCGCTCAGGGAGCTCAAATCAAAAGAGCTGGATATACCCATGGTCATTGGAGGCCAAGAAGTGCGCACCGAAAACAAAATCCCCATTCATCCGCCCCATGAATTGAACCATACCCTGGGATATTACCATAAAGGTGATGAATCGCATGTAAAACAGGCAATCGAAGCCGCTTTGGAAGCCAAGAAGAAATGGGCTGCCATGCCCTGGCATGAGAGAGCTGCCATCTTCCTGAAAGTTGCTGAATTGCTTACCGGTCCGTACCGTTATAAAATAAATGCAGCAGCCATGCTGGCCACTTCTAAAAGCTGTCATCAGGCTGAGATAGAAACGGTATGTGAATTTGCCGATTTCATGCGCTATGGTGTTGATTTCATGAGCCACATCTATAATCAGCAGGTCTATTCACCCGATGGTGTATGGAACCGCGTTGAATACCGTCCGCTGGAAGGTTTCATCTTTGCCCTGACACCATTTAACTTCCAGGCCATCACAGCCAACCTGCCTGCGGCACCGGCAATGATGGGCAACACCGTTGTATGGAAACCATCGAAAAACAATCTGTATGCCGCCAGTGTAATTATGGAGATCTTCCGGGAAGCTGGCGTACCCGATGGGGTGATCAACATTTTGTTTGTACCCGGACCTTCCGCCGGCAAGGTGGTATTTGAACATCCCGATTTCGCGGGATTCCACTTTACAGGCTCTACCTCGGTATTCCAGAATGCGTGGGCACAAATCGGTCAGAACATTAAAAAATATAAAAGCTACCCCAGGATCGTAGGAGAAACAGGTGGTAAGGATTATATATTCGCTTCCCCAAAGGCTGATCCACAAGCTGTAGCCACAGCCATTACCAGAGGTGCATTTGAATATCAGGGCCAGAAATGTTCGGCAGCATCCAGGGTATACCTACCTGCCAACCTGGCAGATGAGATACTGGAACAAGTCAGGGAAGATCTGAACTCATTAAAAGTGGGCTCACCTGAAGATTTCTCCAATTTCATGAATGCGGTAATCGACGAAGCTGCCTTTGAAAAGCATTCTGCAGCTATAGATAAAGCCAAAAAAGATGAGGAAGCCGAAATTCTGATCGGTGGCGAATACGACAAATCGGAAGGATATTTCATCTATCCCACGGTGATCAAAACAACCGATCCACACTACTATACCATGGAAGAAGAGCTCTTCGGACCCATTGTGACAGTGTATATATACAAGGAAAACAAGATGGAAGAAACACTCGACGAACTTGACAATACTTCCATTTATGGCCTGACCGGAGCCATCTTCTCACAGGACCGGTACGAAATTGACTGGTTGACCAAACGGCTTCAGCAGACAGCAGGCAATTTCTATGTAAACGACAAACCTACGGGCTCCATAGTGGGCCAGCAGCCATTTGGCGGCGCAAGAGGTTCCGGAACCAACGACAAAGCCGGCTCCTTTATCAATCAGCTCCGCTGGGTATCCATGCGAAGCATCAAGGAAAACTTCAACCCTCCGAAGGATTACAGGTATCCTTTCCTGGAGGAAGAATAAACCGATCATCCTTATCCTCTGATTAAACGAAAAGCCTCTTCTTTTGAAAGGATGAGGCTTTTCGTTTCTGTAAAAGAACATTATATTTTCCATGCTTTCTTTTGACGCTTTCAGGTTTTATTTTATCTTTGCTTAAAACAGGATAAGCCATGGAAAGACTCCAAAAAATCCTAAAAAGAATTCTTCCCGCCTTAAAAAACAAATATGTGCTTACTTTCCTCATATTTTTGATATGGCTCATTTTTTTCGATCAAAACAACCTGGTGGACCGCGTAAGACAAATGCACCGGTATGAAGAGCTTCAGGAAGAAAAGAAATTCTACCTGCAAAAGATCAGCAAGGATTCGGCCAAACTTCATCAACTGAAAACCAACGAAGAAAATCTTGAAGAATTTGCACGCGAAGAATACTATATGAAAAAGGAGAACGAAGACATTTATATCATCGTGGAAGAATAGA
>JBNJFN010000127.1:4074-8208 GCA_051746885.1 Bacteroidota bacterium
AACTGAAAACCAACGAAGAAAATCTTGAAGAATTTGCACGCGAAGAATACTATATGAAAAAGGAGAACGAAGACATTTATATCATCGTGGAAGAATAGACTGGCAGTAAGCAGTTCAGAAAATCTGCAATTGGCAGGTGAATAATAATGTCATTAAGTATTATATAATTTGCAAACCCGGGCGGTTATCACTACTCGAAATTCACTACTAATCATAACTTTTCTCCTCCTCTCCTCTTCTCCTTTTCCCGTCTTCTCTCCTTTCTTGCCTATAATCCCGAGACGCAAGCATTGCGTCTCTACTGCTGCACCTGCCTGCTAATTACTCATGACTCTTCTCCTTTTCTCCCCCTCTCCTCTTCTCATTTTCCCGTCTTCTCGCCTTCTCATATTCCTTCTTCTCATTTCTTCCTCCTATCGTACTTTCTTGCCGTCGTGCTCCTTGCCCTTTAAACCCTATGCTCTCTACCGCGTTCTATTTCTCTGTATTTGCTGAGCAACTGAAAAACCCGCGAGTTGGCTGAGCTGTTGGCAAACTGCCTTGAATAACCAAGCATTTCCAGCATCTCTGAAGCAGCCAGATGAACCGGAACCTTATCCAGAAAATGTTCGTGTACCACATGCATATACCGGATAATCTTCAGCCCTCCGAACCACTGAAAAAAATGTTTCCTGAATACTTCCGGCCTTTTGCAGTTGTTATTGATCCTTTTGATTTCCTTCTTTAATCCAATGGATCTAAGAAAAGCCTTTAATCCCGGATCCAATGCATTTAAATAATCTTCCACATCAGTATCGTTGGAATGAAACAGCCGCTCAATACCGTCAAAAAACGCTTTAAGCGTTCGAAATGCTTCAGGATTATAAGTCATATAGGGCTTATCCGGCTCCCTGGTGATCTTTTCCACCTCCGGTCCGGTTCCGAATAAAACCCTCCCGGAAAAACGTGGTGAAGGATAAACGGCCGTTGAATTAACCTCACAGATGTTTCCCAACTGGAAAATCTTGTTCAGGAAATAAAAATCCTCTCCGGCTTTCCGTCTGATCATTCCCCCCTGTTTTACATAAGCCAATGCACGCACAAAAAATGCCGAACCAATGGTATGAAAAGCATAGGGAAAACCGGCCCATCTGAGCGCCTGATTATAATATCTCAGAAACAGTTCATACTTAGCCACCGCATCATATATCTCCCCGGAAAATTCAACACCCTCCAAAGGATGCTCAAAATAAAGAATACCTGCATTAATCGCAGGCCTCTTTTCAATGGACTGTTCAATTTCTGTAAAATAATTGTCTTTTACGGTGGTATCAGCATCCAGGGAAATGATGTAGCCATCACCCCTGTTGAGTTGTTCAAACCTGTTTATGGCTTCGTCCATTCCGATCTTTCTGGCCAGCCCGGCTCCGAAATCTTTTTCCGGAAGCCCGGGAGTGTGCAGGGCATAGACAGCAAAAGTATTGTCGCAACAGGTCCTGCTCCAGACATCAATTTCCCGGAGCGTTTGCCTGTTTTTTTCCCTGATATATCCGGGACTTTGCGCGGAAGAGTTGACTACAACAATAACTTCAACCGAATATCGGGGATTTTGAACTCTCCACAGCGCGTTTAGTGTATTAATTAATCGCTCTTCATTATAGCTGGGTATCACCACAATATACTTCAGATCCCTCCCGGGGGGAGTAGAAATAAAACCGCCAAACAGCCTGTTCTTTGCTAAATACTGTGCAGCAAAACCCATATGAAAAAACGGATCACTATAACTATCCCGGATTACTTTACTATTGACTGATATTATATAATCTAATATGCTCAGTCATCCAGATTGATTTCATTAAGCCGAAGATCAAGATCAAAATAGGTATTCCAGATACCATTTTCAAACCGCATGCCGTCATACGAAAAGTCGGGGCCATAAAACTCCCGCTGCCCTTCATACTCAGGTTTTGAGGGTGAAAGATGATCATAAACGATCATGTCTTTATCTTCATTATACTGAAGCGTCATGGTGGCTGATTCAGAATATTCAAACACGATCCGCTTTGACATCTCACGCTGGTTCTTAAATATTTCAGCTCCAAATACGGGTTGGCTTTTTTTATCAAAATGCAACACGTCGATCACCTTCCGATTGGTCATATAGTCGTTGGGATCATATCCCAGCAGGGTATAATAAGTCTTGTCAAACCGTCCCTCTTTGGGGATTATACTATAATACAAAGCACCATACCAATTGTCCTTATCCAGAGTTTTGTTTTCAGGTTCTTCAATTTGTTCGGATCTGTCTTTTAGTTCAAAGCTCATCAACGAATCCGCTGTTCTGTATTGAATAAAACAATGAAAAACATGATAGCCCGCTTCATAGGGAACATTCCAGTTATAAATCTTCACCTTACCATCCGATGATTTCAAGACACCGGCATTGGAGAGGGAGTCGAAAGGATGCGAAAAGGAGGCTTCATGACCGACGAGGCTTCTGAACTTATCTTTGATTTTCCGGTTGATCGCCTCACGTTTGCTGTCGCTGGTGGCTGAGGCAACTGAATCAAAATGGTTTACAAGATATTGTTCTGCTTCTTTCATATCAATCTCTCCATCGGGATCCTGACCATACGAAACACGGGAAATAACCGGAGCAACAAGCAACACAATGATCAGCAACTGCACTTTCTTCATATAATCCATATTTGAGTAAAATTTTTATTGCACAAAGATAAAATTTACTGTCTACAATGCATCCAAAGCGTTTTGAATTCTACGGATGGATTCTTCGATCGCTTCTTCAGTGATGATAAGGGGTGGAGCGATCCGAAAAGCTTCCGGTTTGAAGATGAACTGATCGGTGATGATGCCGTTTTCCACCAGCTTTTCCATTGCCCCGGAGATGGTGGCTGGACTTTCCAGCTCCACGGCGATGAACAGGCCAGCACCCCACATATTTTTGATCTTCGGGTGTTTCAATTCTTCCATATATATCCTCCCCTTAGTTGTCACTCCATCAATCAGTTGTCCTTCAAGAATCACCTGAAGACTGGCATAGGCTGCTGCAGCAGACACAGGATGACCCCCGAATGTAGTAATGTGTCCCAGACCGGGTTGGGCCTTAAGTGAATCCATAATGGTTTTGGAAGAAACAAAAGCTCCAATGGGCATCCCTCCTCCCATCCCCTTGGCTATGGTAAAAATATCCGGATAAACATCATAATGGGTCATTCCGAAAAGCGAGCCCGTCCTGCCAAAACCGGTCTGCACCTCATCGAAGATAAGCAGAGTTCCGGTTTCATTACATCTTTCCCGAAGTTTCTCCAGATAATTGTTTCGGGGAAGAACGATACCCGCTTCAGCCTGGATAGGTTCCACCATCACGCAGGCAGTTCTTTTCGTTATCTGCTTAAGATCCTCTTCCTCATTGAAGGTTATATAACAGATATCCGGCAACAAGGGACGAAAAGGATTGCGATACATTTCATTGCCCATCAGGGAAAGAACTCCATGTGTACTGCCATGATAAGCATTCCTGCATGCAACAATCTCTGTTCTTCCGGTATATTTTTTGGCCAGTTTCAGAGCTCCTTCGTTGGCTTCACTGCCCGAGTTAACGAAATAAATGTTATCAAAGCTGCCTGAAAGCTGTTCAAGAAGCAGGCGGGCAAACTTTACCTGAGGGTCCTGCACCAGCTCTCCATATACCAGAAGATGCATGTGCTTGTCGACCTGACTTTTAACAGCTTCTACCACCTGTGGATGCCGGTGTCCCACATTGCTTACCGAAACGCCCGAAACCAAATCAATATAATCTTTTCCTTCCCCATCATAAAGATATACGCCTTCGGCCTTTTCAATCTCTATGGCTAAGGGTCGATCGTTGGTCTGACCTATATTTCGTAAAAAAATTTCCCGGTTGGATATCATGGTTGGTTTATGATTTAAGACACAAGATATAAGATTCAAGACACAAGATTCAAGACACAAGATTCAAGATTCAAGTTATAAGATACAAGTTATACGATTCAAGTTATACGATTCAAGTTATAAGATATCGGATGATGCAGGAAATGCAAACCATTTAGCTGGTTCAGATTAAAAATTTCAAAGCAGGCCGCAGGAACCACAGGCTCCATTCTGTTCAACATC
>JBNJFN010000128.1:0-8148 GCA_051746885.1 Bacteroidota bacterium
TTTTTTGGGTGAATGGCAATGGAAGTTTCTTCTTTTGCAAAAGCCTTTTTGTTTTCTTCTTTGTCTTTAAAATCTGGTGATTTCCAATATACAACAGGTTGAAGTATCAACTTCTGTTCTTCGTATCTTGTATCAACTGATGCAACATCCCATTCAAAATCCTCTGTTGTCCACATATCTCCAATCTTTCTTTCGTCAACGATCACCTGATGCCAGGCCCAGAAAATGCCCCGCTGGTGAAGATGATCTTCAGGAAAGTCTTCGGTAAGTACGTTGCCATCCAAATCATATAAAGGATGAATATAGTTATTTCTTGTATATTTATCTTTATGCGATTTTGGAGCCTTCTGGTAGACAAACACTTTTTCGTCTCCATCCCTGACCAGTATTCTTCCATCCTTTTTTATAGCTTTTAATGAACTGTTCTGCGCCGCAATTCCCAAAGGGAGGCAGAGGATGAAAAGTATGCTGAATATTCTTAATCTGTGCATGATGGCTAGTAGCTATTCTAGTATATTGAAGTTGCCAATTGGCAAAAAGCAGTTGGCAAATTTACCTTGCCTTCTATTTTAAAAATCTTTTAAAATTTCCAAACAACATAATGACCAAAAATGAGCAGTTGTTATGCTGTTTCCTTTAATTGTTTTTTCCAACGTTTTGCTATACGTTAATTTGCCAACTGCCAATTGCCTTTTGCCAACTTGACCGTCAAGTATCAAACACCTGTCAAACACTCAAACATTCAAGTTTTTATACTGTCGGTTCCCATCCTGGTTCATAGGTTCTGCTCCACATTTGCATGGCCTGGCCGTCACCCATGATTTTTCCCGTATGAGGATTGATATGAAGGGCTCTTCCCATCTCCTGGGCAATGTTACCCAAGTGACACAGGTCGTTACTAACAACTCCCTCGTCTATAGGAGAGTGCTGTTCTTCACCATTGCGAATGGCATTCAGGAAATTGGTCATGTGTTTGACATCCAGACTACCCCCGCCAGTAGTGTCCATCGTGGCACTTTCATCGCCTTCTTTTTTATGCTTGATTTCATTGTTGTCCAGGTCCCAGGCAATATAGTTGTTCCTGTCGAGAAGAATGGTTCCTTCGGTACCGTGGATTGTTGCACCTCTGCCCCTGTCATGGAGCTGGAAGGGATTGCAGCTTCTACCTTCCCAGGAGATCATTTTGCCCCCTTCAAACTGGTAGTTGGCAATTTGTGTATCATAGAATTCCCAGTCATCGTTGTAGTGATACCTGCCGCCTGCAGAGTTTATCATGCTAGGGTATTTCACGCCGAGCGCCCAACGACAAATGTCAATTTCATGGGTTCCATTGTTGTTGATTTCTCCTGTACCCCAGTTCCAAAACCAGTGCCAGTTATAATGGACCCATATATCCTGGTACTCTCTGCGTGGAGCAGGGCCTTGCCAGAGCTCCCAATTCAGCCAGTCGGGAACCGAATCCTTTTGCCCATGTCCAATAGGGCCACGCTGATTGGCATACCAAGCTTTTCCATGGTATACTTCTCCGATCAATCCGTCGCGGATATCTTTCATGGCTTGAATGGAGATGAGGCCTGATCGCTGCTGGTTGCCCATTTGAATGACCAGGTTGTCGTATTTTTTCTGGGCTTTTACCAGCAGTTCCCCCTCATGAGGATTATGGCTGCAGGGCTTTTCTACATAAACATGCTTTCCGGCCTGCACAGCCATTAGGGTCATAGGAGTGTGCCAGTGTTCTGGAGTAGCAATAGCAACTGCATCCAAATCTTTTTTCTCAACCATTTTGCGGTAATCCTCTATAATTTCGGGTCTATTGTCCGTTAGCTTTTCTACCATATCGGCGGCTTCTTCTGCAGCCCTTCGATCTACATCGCAGATGTAACCAATGGAGGTATTCTCTGATTCGACAGCAGCGTTAATAAGGGCTTTTCCTCTTCCGTTAACTCCGGCTATACCGAAATTCATCCGGGAATTGGCACCCAGCACACTTCCCATACTGGAAGCCTGAAGGCTATGGGCTCCTAATGTAACACCTGCAGTGCCTATTGCTGCTTTCTTTATAAAATCGCGACGTGATTTATCCATAATATGTATGTTTTTGTGATTTTACTTAAACTTAAAACAATATTGGTTTTATGTTCAGAACCATTTGATAATTTGATCATTATTAGTATTGGGCCTGTTTTTAGTGTATTCTAATCAAGCCTTTTTATTTTGATATTTCTGAAGAAAACTTCATGACCATGTTCCTGGAGCAGTATATGGCCTTTTTCGGCTTCACCGAATGGCCCGCCGTATTCCTCAAATTCAGGGGCTGAATATTTGCTCATCTCCACCAGTTTCCGGAAATCTTCACTACCTCTTTCATATTCAAGAACTTTATCTCCGTTCAGCCAGTGTTCTACATGATTGTCATCTGAAACGATACGGGCATGATTCCATTCTCCAATAGGATTGGGTTCTTTGTCTTCTGCAGGAATCATATCATAAAGGGAAGCCAGTGTGCGATTCCCGTTTCTTCCTTTTTTGGCATCGGGATGTTTTTCATCATCCAGAATTTGATATTCCAGTCCAAGTGCAGAACCCTCTTGATCGCCTTCATTTTCTGTCACGTAATATTTGATCCCGCTGTTGGCGCCTTCTGTCATTTTGAAATCCAGTTTCAGTTCAAAATCACTAAATTCCTCTTCGGTTACGATATCGCCTCCGTGGATGGATTCTCCACCACCTTCGGCTACCACATTAATTGCCCCATTATGAACAATCCATCCTTTCTCGGGGAATTGATCTTTATGGGCGCCTCTCCAACCTTCATGAGTTTCTCCGTCAAAGAGGAGCTCCCAGCCTTCCTGCTTTTCTTCTTCGGTGAGGTGATTATTTAAGTTGGTTTTCTGGGGAATGTCCATGGATTGGTTGTTTGCCCAAGCCTTATCGCCTGTGAGTATCTTCATGTCACGCCATCTTACCTGAAGTCCTTCTTTTTCTTCATCGTCACCTACGCCATGGACCTGAAGTCCGATGAATCCCTCGTCCGTCATGTTATCCACCAGATTGGCAGCAGGAACTCCATTGACCCAGGTTTGGATTGTATCGCCCAGGGCTTCTATCCGGTAGGTATTCCACTCACCGACATTGAAGGCCTGGCGGGCAGGTTCATTGTCTTCAAGATCATATAACCATCCCCTTCGGGCCTCATCATAGATTCCGCCACTCCAAGCCCTGTCTGAAGGGTCAATCTCTACCTGGTATCCGTGTACCCTGTTGTCCTTGTATTCCGGGATGCTGTGGCTGCGGATCTGTATGCCGGAATTGAGGCCTTCATCTACCTTTAGATCTACCTCAAGAATAAAATCACTGTAATCTTTTTTTGTACACAGGAAACTGTTGGGGGTATTTAAAACGGTTTCGCCGACAATCGTGCCGTCTTCTTCAGAGTAGTTGGCCTCTCCATTTAGTTGAACCCACTGGTCGAGATTCTCTTCATTATAAAGCCGGTCCCAATCTGGTTCCGTTTCCGTACACGAAACTGCAACAAAAAAAGAGACCGCTGCTATACCTGCCATTTTGAACATTTTTTTCATAGTAAAAAGGTTTTTATTTTATAATTTGTTTACAAAAAGTATTTCACGTTGCTTGAAGTTTGGTTAAATGAGTTTCTACTCAAATTTTGGGTGGTAAATTTAACAAAAACATATGACCGATCAAACTTAAGGATTCTATTTTTAATTTGTGAAAATAATTAAAAAATTTATAATTTTCAGTCCGGGATAATTTTCAGATTGATGAAAGTTTTAAATTCAACAACATAGCTTATGGATATTAATAGTCAGATTCTGTGTTTCGGTGAAATTCTCTGGGACGTGCTTCCCGATAAAAAAGTGCCCGGCGGTGCTCCGATGAACGTGGCCTTTCATTTAAAAAAACTCGGAATGAATGTGAAATTTGTGAGCAGAATCGGCAATGATCCGTTGGGACAAGAATTAAAAGATTATCTGGATTCAGTCGATTTTAAGGAGTATCTGCTTCAGGAAGACAGTAACCATCCCACAGGAACCGTGCAGGTAGATCTCTCTGATTCGAATGATCCGAAATATGATATTGTATTCCCTTCAGCTTGGGATTATATTGAAATGACGGAAGAACTGAAACAAACCGCTAAAGAATTGGAGATTGTGGTGTATGGCAGCCTTGCTTCCAGAAATGAAGTAAGTCGTAACACCTTACAGGAAATTTTGGCCGGTCATGATACCTATAATGTACTGGACATCAACCTTCGGGAACCCCATTACACGAGGGAACGAATAGAGGTCTTAATGAATAAGGCTGACATGGTGAAGATGAATGAAGAAGAACTGAATATACTAACAGGCTGGTTAACCAATGAGGGGAGTGGTAGGGATGAGGAAGAACAGGTGAAATATTTAAGCGCAACATTTGATTGTCCGGTAGTGTGTTTAACCAAAGGCGAGAATGGAGCCGCGTTGCTTTATGAAGACGATTATTACAGGCATCCGGGATACAAGGTTGAACTGGCCGATGCGGTAGGTTCGGGTGATGCCTTTTTGGCTGCTTTGCTTCATGGCTATCTCAGTAAAGGTTCGCCTGAAAAAATGCTTGACCTGGCTTGCGCCACGGGTGCATTTGTGGCTTCCAGATCGGGTGGTACCCCAGAGTATGGGCTGGAAGAGGTTTATGAGATTATGGGGAATAGTTAGATCAAATAACTAAAATTATAGAATGATGAAAAAATTACTGCTTTTTACCATTGGTTTATTTGTAATTACCCTTGTTCATGCGCAGGAGCAGGAGCAGAAGCAAATCACTGTAGAATCCACCGATCAGTTTTTAAATTTTCCGGTCAAGCGTTCGAATGAACAAACCATGGCACGGGTGATCATTGACGGGGAAGTGTACGATGAGTTTTCGCTGAAACTGGCTGCTGATAATCCGGATTTTTGGACCTTCCTTGATGTTAGTCGTTTTCAGGGAAAAAATCTAACAGTAGAGGTGGATAATGGCAATATTGCCGAAGAAGCGCTGGAGATGGTTAAGGCCGATTCCCGTTTCCCGGGCCAGGACAGCCTTTATAAAGAAAAATATCGCCAGCAGGTACATTTTTCCTCCCGTCGTGGCTGGAATAATGATCCCAACGGCTTGGTGTATTATGAAGGGGAATACCATCTATTTTACCAGCACAATCCCTTTGGATGGAACTGGGGAAACATGCACTGGGGACATGCGGTGAGTAAGGACCTGATCCACTGGAAGGAACTGCCCAATGCACTGTATCTTCCCGATCATGATCACATGGCTTTTTCAGGTTCGGCCACCATCGCCGACCAGAATACTTCAGGATTCAGCAAGAATGGTATTGATCCCATTGTGGCTGCCTATACACGAACAGGTAAGGGTGAGAGTCTGGCGCTTAGTTATGATAAGGGTAGAACCTTTACTGAATTTGAAGGCAATCCGGTGGTTGAACACCAGGGACGTGATCCCAAGGTCTTTTGGTATGAACCAGAAGAACATTGGGTTATGGTCGTTTATGACTATAGCTATACCCATGATATTGGTCTTGGAGAAGAGGCTCCCATACACCAGCATTCGATTTATACCTCTCCTGATCTGAAAAACTGGACTTATCAATCGGGTGTACCCGGATTCTTCGAATGCCCCGAATTGTTTGAGATCAAGGTGGAAGGAGAACCCGGAGTAAAAAAGTGGGTCATTTACGGAGCCGACGGAAAATATATGGTAGGTGATTTTAACGGGAAGGAATTTAATGTGGAACAGCCCCTTACCAAATATGATTACGGAGGTCATTTTTATGCCTCCCAGATGTTTAATAATGTACCCGATGGCAGAAAGATCCAGATCGGATGGTTTCAGATTGAAACAAAAGGAATGCCTTTTAATCAGTGTATGACTGTTCCGATGAAGCTTGAGCTAAAAAAGAAGCATGGGAAATATTTGTTGACTTCCACGCCTGTAAAGGAATTCGATAGACTCCATGATAAGAGTAGTGTTTATGAAGATAAAATCATTACACCCGATAATGGTTTTGTAGCCCATGAAGAAGGAGATATGCTGCATGTAATTGCTGAATTCAAATTGGGGGATTCTCATAACGTTGGATTGAATATCAATGGTTATGAGATGGTTTACGATCATCTCAGGGGTAATTTTAATGGCACCCATTATAAAATTCCTTATGACCAGGAATTAAAAATTGAGGTGATAGCTGACAAATCAAGCATGGAGATATTTGTGAACGATGGGGAACTCTATTACGCGGTACCCCATAATAATGTTAAGGCAGATAAGCTCATAGAAGCGTTTGCCAGGGGTGGCGGTTCTAGCAAGGTTATACTCGAACACCTGGAGGTGCATGAGCTGAAATCGATATGGGATTGAGCCTATTTCAAGTTATTTATGTGCATTGCAGTTTGAGAATTTTATATTTAATTATATATGTATTCACGCATTCAAGCATTAAATTTGAGAAGGTCTAAAGAACTTAAAAATCATAATTTATGAGCAAAGCGAGCAAACTATTGGTACGTAGCGCTTACGTGGCAGCGCTGGGCGGTTTTCTTTTCGGATTCGATACGGCTGTGATATCGGGGGCTGAGACTTCCATACAGGATTTTTGGAGTTTAAGTGGTTTCTGGCACGGGTTTACTGTTGCGATCGCTTTGGTAGGAACGGTAATTGGAGCTCTGACAGCAGGAAAACCCGCCGATAAATTTGGCCGGCGAAATGCCTTGTTGGCAGTAGGGGCTCTTTATCTGATCTCAGCCTTGGGAAGTGCTCTTTCCAATTTATGGATTCCCTTTATGATCTATCGTTTTATTGGCGGCCTTGGTGTGGGCGCTTCCTCAGTGATCGGACCCATGTATATCGCTGAGATTGCTCCCCCCGCAAGAAGAGGCAAGCTGGTGGCCATGTTTCAGTTTAATGTGGTCACAGGTATCCTGGTAGCTTATATTTCCAACTATATTATTTCTTTGCTGGCAGAGACAGATGCCTGGCGATGGATGTTTGGTGTAGAAGCCATTCCGGCTGTTCTGTTTTTTGCCTTTCTGTTTGGTGTTCCGGCTACTCCCCGTTGGCTCATCCTTAAAGGCAAATCGGATAAAGCCCGGGATATATTGAAACTTTTCGATATATCCAATATTGAAGAACAGATAAAAATCATAGAAGATTCTATTTACGCAGAACGGCACATACAATCTCCCAGGCTCTTTACCAAACAACTGAGAGTTCCCGTAATGCTGGCCATTCTCATTGCATTTTTCAATCAGTTTTCAGGGATTAATGCCATCATGTATTATGCCCCGAGGATTTTTGAAGTGGCCGGGGTAGCCAGGGAGTCGGCCTTACTACAATCTGTTTCTATTGGGCTTACCAACATGATTTTTACACTCATAGCCATTAATATTATCGACCGGGTAGGCCGTAAAAAATTGCTCTTGATAGGAGCCGCAGGTTTAACGGTTACACTGCTGATGGTTACACTTGACTTTCTGTTGGCTGCCGAACCCGGATCCATGGTGCTGATCGGTTTGATCGGATTTATTGCCTTTTTTGCCCTGTCTCAGGGGACGGTGATCTGGGTATATATCTCTGAAATTTTCCCCAATAAGGTGAGAGCGAAGGGCCAGACTCTCGGGAGCTTTACCCACTGGGCAGGTGCAGCAATCGTTTCATGGATCTTCCCTATGTTTGCGGAAATTGGTAATACCACATCAACGGGTTATGCTTTTTTGTTATTTACCGTGATTATGGTAATCCAGTTCATCGTCGTGTTTAAATTTTTCCCGGAAACGAAGGGTAAATCGCTGGAACAGATCCAGGAGGATTTTGGATTGTAGATACCGGCCTTTGTTATAAGAAATTCATGGTTTTATAATGAAAAAGGCCGGTAAGGCAAGGGCCTGTTTACTTTCTAACTCTACCTATATATAGTGTATGCATGGCTTGTCGGGTAGACTATCAGCCCTGGCTTTCCTGCTGGTCTTTTGAAATCTGTTCCGATTGAAATACCGGCAGCACTGCTTTGTGCAGGAAAGTTCCCTTGAATTCGGAAAACATGATACCCCTTGTGGTAGAAATGGCCATAGAATTAATCTCATTGATGAAGCTATC
>JBNJFN010000129.1:0-8128 GCA_051746885.1 Bacteroidota bacterium
CAGGGCAGGCGATCAGCCTAATAATGCGCTTTCTTTAAATGTGCTTAAGCCCGGTGAAATTGCTGCAACTGCTGGTACTTCGGGTGTGGTTTACGGGGTCAGCGATGAAGTGAAGTATGATCCCCGTTCCAGGGTGAATACCTTTCTTCATGTCAACCATACCAAAGAGGAGCCCAGGTTGGGTGTTCTGCTGTGTATCAATGGCACCGGTAGTCTGAATTCATGGCTAAAAAGGAATGCCGCGGGAAGTTACAGCTATGAAGAGATGAATGAGCTGGCATCCCAGGCTACAATTGGCTCGGAAGGCTTGGTTGTTTTGCCATTTGGGAATGGCGCCGAAAGGGTATTGAATAATGCCAATCCGGGAAGCAGTTTTCACCATCTGAATTTTAATATTCACGATCAGCGGCATCTGTTTCGGGCAGCGCAGGAGGGAATTGTATTTGCATTCCAATATGGACTGGATATCATGAAGGATATTGGCATACAGCCTTCTGTCATACGTGCAGGAAATGCGAACATGTTTCTGAGTCCTGTATTCAGAACGATCCTTGCTTCCATATCCAATGCCACCATTGAGCTTTATAATACCGATGGCGCACAGGGAGCGGCGAGAGGTGCTGCTATCGGTGCCGGTTTTTATGAGAATTTTGAAGAGGCGTTTTCCGGACTGAAAAAAGTATCGGAAATTGAACCGGATACTGAGAAGGCTCATGAATATCAGGGTGCATATGAACATTGGAAGCACACACTGGAAAAAACTCTGGAGCAGCAATTGTAATAAAAAGTCTTCTTCCACTTTTGGAAGAGTATTGTTATATATGAATCAAAATAATACGAATCTTTAAAACTAAAACATTATGGAATATTTAACTGGTGATAAAGAATTTTTCAAGGGAATAGGGAAAGTAAAATACGAAGGTCCCGAATCGACGAATCCCTATGCGTTCAAGTACTATGATGAGAATAAAGTCGTTGGCGGCAAGACCATGAAGGAACATTTCAGGTTTGCTGTTGCTTACTGGCATTCATTCTGTGGTGACGGCAGTGATCCTTTTGGTGTCGGTGCCCGCCCTCTTCCCTGGGAAGAAGCCGATGATCCCATGCAAAGGGCTTATGACAAAATGGATGCAGCGTTTGAATTCATGACAAAGCTTGGCGTGCCTTATTTTTGTTTCCATGATATTGACATTGTAGACCCGGCAGATAGTGTTCAGGAGAGTGAAAAGCGCCTGCAGAAAATTGTGGATTATGCTAAGGAGAAAAAGAAAGAATCAGGTATGGGCCTGCTCTGGGGCACTGCCAATCTTTTCAATCATCCCCGTTATATGAATGGAGCTTCCACAAATCCAGATTTTCAAGTTGTTTCACATGCCGGTGCTCAGTTAAAGCGAGCCATTGATGCTACCATCGAACTTGGTGGTGAGAACTATGTTTTCTGGGGAGGCCGCGAAGGTTATATGACACTTCTCAACACCAAAATGGGAAGGGAGATTGACCATTATGCCAGAATGCTGGAGATGGCCCGGGATTATGCCAGGAAGAATGGGTTCAATGGTAATTTTTTCATAGAACCCAAACCGATGGAACCCACCAAAGCCCAATATGATTTTGATGCTTCCACTGTATTGGGTTTTCTCCGCAAGTATGGACTGATGGATGATTTCAAACTAAATATTGAAGCCAATCATTCAACCCTGGCACTTCATACATTCCAGCATGAACTTCAGGTAGCTGCCAATGACGGTATGCTTGGCAGTATTGATGCCAATCGAGGGGATTATCAAAACGGTTGGGATACCGATCAGTTCCCGAATAATGTGTACGAAGTAACGGAAGCCATGTTGGTTATTCTGGAAGCCGGTGGCTTTAAGGGAGGAGGAACGAATTTTGATGCCAAACTGAGAAGAAATTCTACTGATCTGGATGATCTGTTCCATGCCCATATCGGCGCCATGGATACCTTCGCCCGTGCTCTGATTGCAGCGGATAAGATCCTTAAGGATAGTGAATACCCGAAGCTTAGGAGAGAACGTTACGCTTCTTTCGATTCAGGTGATGGTAAGAAGTTTGAAAATAAAGAGCTGACGCTGGAAGATCTTAGAGAGATTGCAGCGAAAAAAGGCGAACCTCAAAAAATCAGCGGTAAGCAGGAGTATTATGAAAATCTTTTGAATAATTATATCCGATAATTTTTTAACTCAATATTAGATTTGTTTCATGGCTAATAGAAATTCAGCAAAATATACTTTTTTGCTCACGCTTATCGCAACCCTCGGAGGTCTTCTTTTCGGATATGATACAGCTGTGATCAACGGGGCAGTTGAATCTCTGGGGGTGTTCTTTATTGACCCGCTTTTTGATAATCCTGAGTTAGCAGCAAAAGTGATTTTCGAATATAAGTTACTGGCATCTGCATGCTTTGTGATTATTGGAGTTCTGATCTCCAGGTTTTTATTCAAGCTTTATAATTATAAGAAAGCTATATTTTATAGTGTGCTTGTATGGGTTGCTGTGATACTTGTTATTTATTATCGTTTTATCAGCTCCGAAAGTGAAATATCCACGAATATAGCCAATTCGATCAATGGTTTTTCTATATCGAGTGCGCTGCTGGGGTGTATCATTGGAGCATCTATTGGAGGGTATATCAGTCAGAGTGTTGGACGACGTAACGGCCTGTTAATAGCTGCCGTATTATTTCTTCTCTCGGCGGTTGGATCTGCATTGCCTGAGAAACTTAATTTTATAGGTGGTGCTGCCATTTCTTCATTCATCACTTATCGTGTGATTGGTGGAATTGGCGTAGGCCTTGCATCCATGATCTCACCCATGTACATAGCAGAGATTGCACCTGCTGAAAAGCGCGGAGGGTTAGTGTCGTGGAACCAGTTTGCTATCATCTTCGGTATGGTGGTAGTTTATTTTGTCAACTATTTCATTGCCAAAGGAAATCCACCGGAATGGATTAACACGGTAGGATGGCGTTGGATGTTCGCGTCCGAGGTAGTTCCTGCCTCTTTATTTTTCATTTTACTTTTCACCGTGCCTGAAACACCGAGGTTCCATGTAATGAAAGATAAAGAGGATAAAGCCTTCACTACATTGAAGAAGCTACTTGGCCTGGAACGGGCCCAAAGGACGCTGCCCGATATCAGGGAATCACTGAGGGAAAAGCGTCTTCCCTGGCTGTCTTTTGGAGGTAAGGTCATTATTATTGGTATCCTTATGTCTGTATTCCAACAGTTCGTGGGAATCAACGTTGTACTTTATTATGCTTCCGAAATCTTCAGGAATATGGGAGCAACCACGGAAGTATCCCTTCTGCAGACTCTGTTTATGGGTGTTGTTAACCTTGCCTTCACTGTTGTGGCAATCTATACAGTGGATAAATTCGGACGCAAGCCATTGTTAATTATTGGGGCCATTGGCATGTCGGTCAGTATGTTTGCTCTTGGCTTTTTCTTTTTCTTCAATAGTCTTGGGGTAGGAGCACTTTTTGCTATGGGTATTTATGTTGCAGCCTTTGCCATTTCATGGGGCCCGATAACCTGGGTCATGCTCTCGGAGATCTTTCCCAATTCAATTCGCGGCGCCATGTCAATTGCCGTTGCGGCCCAATGGGTTGCAAACTTAATGGTGTCCTGGACCTTCCCGATGATGAATGACAATGTAGTACTTACAGACTTGTTCAACCACGGATTTGCTTACTGGGTCTACGGCATAATGGGCATCCTGGCCGCCCTGTTCGTATGGAAGATCGTACCCGAAACCAAAGGCAGGACACTTGAAGATATGGGAGAACTTTGGGGAGGAAGGAGAAAACCCAAAACCTGAAGGTTGACCGTAGAAAATTGAAATGATTTATTAGGTGAATTTAGAAGATAATCTTCTAATATTAAAAAAGCTCCCCTCTGCTGTTAGGGGAGCTTTTAGTGTCTTTATTGAAATTTTTATAATTGGCTCATTGGATAGCTTTTCTGTAATTAAAACCTTGCAGAAAGTACAGCTTATTGTGTCGTATCCTGTTGGCTTTGTTGCTTCAATTGGTTCAGTGTTTCTTTTAATTGCTGCAGGGATTGGGAGGCCTGATCGAAGTTCTGGTCACCCATATTCCTGAGATAGGAGTTCAGATAATCATCCGCATCCTCGATCAACTCCTGATTGGTTGTAATGCCTTCAATCCCTTCCTGTATCTCCTCCTCTTCTGTCTCTACCCTTTCTCCTGTCTCTTCTTCCTGCGCAGCTTTTGTTATTTTTTTCACCGGCTCTCCTCTGAAAATACCTTCCAGGGCTTCATCAAACGAAGAGGCATAGCTGAGATTGTCGCCATGCATAATACAAACCAGCCGTAATTCAGGATAGGCGGCAGTTTCTGACTGCAAATATATAGGTTCTACATACATCAGGGTTTCACCTACGGGTATAGCCAGAACGTTACCTCTTATTACTCTGGAACCTCGCTGGTCCCAAAGAGATAGCTGGGTGGAGAGTTCGGCATCCTGGTCGATTTTGGTTTCAACCTGTTGTGGGCCAAGAATCCTTTTATCTTTTGGAAATTTGTAAGACATAAACTGGCCGTAATTTTCCTCATCGCTCATGCCGGCAACCCATCCGATCAGAACCTGTCTGTTTTTGGGTGTGAACGGCTGAATCAGTGTAAATTCGGCCTCATTGGAGCCCGGCCGCTCCCACATAATGTAATAAGGCTCTACAGGTTTAATGGTACCCTGATGTTTCTCTGTAGCCCTTAACCACAGGTCTTCCTGATTGTAGAAAACCCTGGGATCATTCATGTGGTATTTGGCATAAATCTGTCCCTGAACCAGCATTTTATCCACAGGATAGCGCACATGGGATCTGAGTGCTTCAGGCATTTCGTTTTTGTCCTTTAGCATACCCGGAAACACTTTGTCCCAAACCTGAATGATGGGGTCGTCTTCATTGTATATGTAATAGCTTATATCGCCCTGGTAAGCATCCACCACAACCTTTACGGAATTTCTCATGTAATTGTTCCCATGAAGGTGCGATGCCACATTGTTGACGAGCTGTCTCTCCTGTTCACCGTGTGTAAATTCGATGACTTCCCTCGAATCATAGGGTTGGCTGTAAGGGAATGAATTTGATGTGGTGTAGGCATCGATGATCCAATAAAGTTTTCCATCGGCCAGCACCGGATAGGGATCATTGTCGTATTCAAGAAACGGTGCAACTTTTTCGGCCCGTGATTTGATTTCCCTGTTGAACATGATCCGGCTGTCTTTATCAGGATAACTTGAGAAGAAAAATTTTGTTCCATCGAATTTCCAGCCATACATAAATTTCCTCCAGGTGTTGGATAATTGTACCCCCCCGCTTCCCTCATAGGAAGTGTACATATTCTCTTCGCCGCTGGGGTAATCGAACTCCTCTGTTTTGGAGTTGGCGACCACATGAGTACGGCTTGCTTCCCCGTAGTAGATTTCAGGTTGCTCAACTTCCAATTCGGGATGTTGGGTTTCAGGTGGAATGTTTTTGATAGGCATTACGGGCAGACCATTTCGTGTGAAGTCGTTCACTTTGGTCATCGTAATGCCGTAGCCATGTGTATATTTGAATCTCCTGTTGACAAATGTCTGGCTGTTATCCGGCAGGTCATCCAACTCCATCTCTCTGGTTGCAACCATCACCTGCTGATACCGGTCGTCGAATGTATATCGGTCAATATCAATATCAAGGAAATCATAATACAATCTAATCTCCTGAAACTGATTATATACCTCTAAAAGGGCATTCCAATCCCAAAGCCTGATATTCGAAAAGACAGTTTGATTACTGTCTACCGTCTCCCTTGTAAACTCTTCAGTGACCGGGTATTGTCTTTCCTTTATATCATTCAGCTCAAAACCGTGCCGTGTGAACTGAATGTTGTTTTCAATATATGGAGTTTCCATGGAGATTTCATTGGGTTCAACGACCAGGGCCTGAAAACTACCCGGAACGATAGCTAAAAGGAGTAACCATATACCCAGGATAACCCCGAATGATATTCCAAATGCCGCTGGAACAAGGCTGTATGGTTGGATAGAATACCTTTTGAGGTAACCAATGAATCTTCTGCGTGTAGTCGGAAGAAAAAAGGAAACACCTACCAGGAAGGTGAGTAGTGCCGATATCCAATAAACAGGCAATCTTATATGTTCGTCGGTCCATCCCGGACCAGACACAGCACCCCAATCGGAGAATAACAAATCATATCGCGCTATAAATTTCTGTGAAGCCAGGGCAATAAAGAAAAGCGAACCGGCAATTACAAGAGCACGTCCTATTTTTACGCCCTGTATATTGATCTCTTCATAGGATATATTACCACTCATGTTATCCTGTGAGTATAATGATAACAATAAGCCCGCTATAGAGATGATGAACACTACGATAAAGAAAGTCGTAAATTCTTTGTAGAAAGGGAGCTTGAACATGTAAAAAGCGGCATCCTGATTGAGTATGGGCTCAGCAATACCGGTGTTTACGTGGTTGAAAAATTTCAGGATCACTTCCCAATTTGAATATCCCCATATTCCACCGTATATCAAGCCAATGCCCAATGCCAGGTAACGGAAAAAGATGTTCCGTTTATCGATAGGTGCAGTGAACGCCAGAACTAACAAACCGGCAATAGCGCCACCGGCAACAATTAGCCCTGCTTTAACCCCAATTTCTATCCAGAAACGCTGTGTGAATCCCAGCGAATCATACCAGAGCTTATCGCCCCAGAACGACATGAACTGGAAGAACAGAAAAGTAAGTAATATGATAATGCCACCAAGATAAATACTCTTTTTTCTTTGTTTTTTAGCACCAACATATATAAAGCGTATTCCGAAGAATAACAATACGAGTATGATGACTGTGTACATAATAAAATTGTTTTAAATTTTAAACCGGTAAGTTACAACAATATCAGTAAAATTGCAATATTTAAAAAGTAATTGTTTGTTTAAATGACTAAAAAGAGAGAATATTTTTGGATTTTAACGATAAAGATGAAAAAAGCCTTTTTTTATCACTTCGTTCTCTTCCAGGGATTTTACCACATAATAATATACGCCTTGGTTGGCAAAGTTGCCTGAGGCCAGTTTACCGTCCCAGTATACTACCCTTCCGGCTTTTTCATGAATCAGGTCGCCGTTCCGGGTATAGATTTCTATCTTGATTCTTTGTTCTCCGTTTGACTTGACGACAAAAACATCATTTATCCCATTTTCATCAGGTGAAAATACATTTGGGACTTCAATGGATTTTTCAACAAAAATGGTTTTTGAAGTATAATGAATTAAACCCGAGCTTTCTGTTATTTCCAGGCCAATTTCATAATTTCCGGCTTCATTGAATTTATGTCTGTAAGCAATGAAATTTTCATTATTCAGGGGCTCCATATCCACAGAACTTCCGTTTTTTGTCCATTCAATTGAAATATCCTCATCATCTGTTAATCGGGTGGTGTCGTTATTACTGATCTTCATCGGAATGAAATAATGGGTAAAGGTAGCGGCATGAACGCTATCTTTAAAAGTGATTTGATCAATTTGAGCATTAGATGATACTGAAAATATGAAGAATAAAAGGAATAAGGTTAGGATGATTTTTATTTTGCCCATTAAAACAAGATTTGATCATGTAAATATATAAAATAGAAGATTATTATATCAAATTTTTTAGTGAATTTTTCAACACAACCTGTTTATATTAAACTTTTCTAATTCAAATTAATCAAAATAATTTGTTTTTTATTTCTTTGTGGCTCGTAATTTTGGGTAAAAATAATAAAAATTCAAAATAACCTGATTTCAATAGAGGAAGAGATATGCTGGAATCATATTTTGGAGAATTTGCCAGTTTGATGGCTGCTTTTTGCTGGACAGCCACAGCTTTGGCTTTTGAATCAGCCGGGAAGAAAATCGGTTCTCTCTCTGTAAATTTAATTCGATTGTTCATGGCTATTTTTATGCTGGGTATTTTTACATGGATTACCCGCGGCCTATTTTTCCCTGTAGATGCAAGCTGGCATCAATGGAAATGGCTGATCATATCGGGTTTGATCGGATTTTCACTGGGTGATTTATTCCTTTTCGAAGCCTATGTGCGT